>JAITNZ010000157.1 GCA_031290205.1 Spirochaetaceae bacterium | reverse complement strand
GCGGGGAAGGCTTGCCAGAAAGTATCACTGGTAAAAAACTTTAGTCGGCTACTGCCGACATTCGGCAATGCATTTCCTAAGTGGCGGAAAATGCGTCCGACGAGGAAAACGACTTGCTTCGGAATTGGGTGCCCACTTTCGGGCAAGCCTTCCCCGCCCCGCCCGTCCCCGCGATTAAAATCGCGGGGCACCAGCACAAGTGAGGGAGGCGCTGGAGTGCCTTGCATATTGCCCCGTTATTGGGTATAGTGAGCCTATGGCACTCGCTGCGCTGAAAAGAAAACTCGATATACAACAGATAAAAGCGATCGCGGTCGACATGGACGGCACAGTGCTGCTACCCGGGGCGGAACTGAGCGACAGGACGATTGCCGTGTTCAAAAGGTTTATGGAGCGCGGGCTTGGCGTGATAATCGCCACGGGGCGGAGCGTCCAGTCGGCGGAGCCCTTTCGTGCGGCGCTCGGCGCGGAGGGCGCGATGGTTTACTTTAACGGCGCGGAACTGGTGGCGATGCCGGAACAAAAAATCCTTCACCGTGCGTTTTTACCGCACGATATTGCGGTGGAATGCGCCCTTATCGCCCGTCGCCGCGAGATTCATTTTCATGTATTCTTTTCTGATAACGAAGATTCTATCCTCGAATCGCTTGTTGCCGAAAATCCTTCAGCGGCAGCAACGGTATACAAGAATAGAACGGGGCTTGATTTTCAATTCGAGAACATATACGAGCGACTCTGCGCTCCCCAGCCGCCTGTCTGCATCAAGGGGCTTTTTATTGACGAGCCAGCCGGGCTGGAAGAAATCCGCGCGGAACTAAAAAGTAAATTTGGGGGGCGGGTCAATATTGTCAAGTCGGCGGATACGTTTTTAGAGATTCTTAACGTGGATGCGTCAAAGGGGAATACGCTTGTTCTTGCGATGAAAGAGCGCGGCGTCCACGCTAACGAGATTATCGCATTCGGTGATGAAGAGAACGACCTCTCGATGTTCGCCGTTGCGGGCTTTGCGTGCGCGCCTTCCAGCGCTCCTGAATATATTAAAGCGGCGGCAGACCTCGTCATCGCGTCGAATGCCGAAAACGGCGTCGCTGAATTTCTAGAGCACAATTTTTTTTAGGGCTTATGCGGCACAGCCGCTTTCAGCCTTCCGTTCAACAAGAGAACGGGGTAAGTTACGAGGGGTATTAGGGTTTATATGCTGCGAAACATATCTATAAGCGCGCGGGTTATTGGTATCATATCGATTCTCTTTTTTTCGATTTTAGCTATGGCGGGGATGATGTATTTTACCGCGAACGATGCTAAGAACGAAGGGCTTGCCGATGCCGAAACGGTTATGCTGCAGGGGGAAAAAGAAAAAATTAAACTGGGTGTGCAAACGATAGCGCTTGCCTTAAGCCGTGCGCTGGAAGGGGTGAGTGAACGTAAAACTCAGCATGATATTATTAAACATGTTATCAATGATTATCGTTTTGAAGAAGATTATTCTGGTTACTACTATACATACATAGGCACAAACATTTTTATGCACCCGACCTTGCCCCTCCTTGAGGGTGTTGATCTGGGACGTGCGGCGGATGTGAACGGTGTTTACTATGTGCGCGACCTGCACGAAGTGGCAACGCAGGGCGGCGGTTTTGTGACGTTTTTGTTCCCTAAACCAGGTCCAAACGGGAATATGCGTGATGTGCTGAAACTGGCTTATGTTGAATATATTCCCGGCACTGATATTTGGATTTCGACAGGTGTATACCTCGATGATATCGATGTATATAAAGAGGAAATGGAAGCGCGAATGTCGGGTTCATTACAAGAACAGATGGCGATTGTTATCGGTGCGATTGCCACCCTCCTTTTTTTTATATTGATTCCGCTCTCTGTGCTGACTCTGCGATCTATTATCATGCCCTTACAGGCTGCGGCACGAACGGCAAGCCAGTTTGCATCGGGGAACTTCGATGCGGTAATCACTGTGTTGGGTAATGACGAATTAAGCGAGTTGGGAAGAACGTTTAACCAGATGTGCACAGATATAAAGACGTACATTAGGAACCTGAAAGTGGTTACCATGGAAAAGGAACGTATCAATACCGAGCTGAGTCTTGCTTCCAAAATCCAAACGGATATGCTCCCCCGCATCTTCCCAAAATTTTCAGGTAAGGCAATGATACGTTTCTTTGCAACAATGGAAAGCGCAAAAGAAGTTGGCGGTGATTTTTATGATTTCTTCTACCTAGACGAGCATAAAACAAAAATTGTTTTCGTTATCGCCGATGTAAGCGGTAAGGGAATCCCTGCGGCGCTCTTCATGGTCATAGCAAAAACACTGATAAAAGAACAGATGTTCCACCACAGTAACCCAGCCTCCGCTATCGATCAGGTAAATAAAATTCTCTGCGAAGATAACCCGCAGTGTATGTTTGTTACCGCTATTGTTTTCGCGCTTGACTTGAACACGGGAGACGCGGTCTACGCAAATGGCGGACATAACCCGCCGCTCTTATCAAGACAAAATAATTTTTTTGAATTCATGGAGCTTAAACAAGCGCTCCCGCTCGGTGTCGACGATTCCTGCAAATATCAATTATGTTTCCTTCACCTTAATCCGGGTGATAAACTCTACCTCTACACCGACGGTATCAACGAAGCAATGAACGCCGCGCAGGAGGAGTTCGGGAACAAGCGCTTCCTAGAGGCGGCAAATAAATATCGCGGACACACGCCGGAAGAATTTGACGAAGCAATACGCGACGAAATTGCCGTATTCTGTGACGGCGCGGAACAATCAGATGACATTACCAGTTTAGCGATAGAATATCTGGGGGCGACGGCACAGCCGGTGCCTTAGGGCGCTTTCTGCCATCCGTTCAACATGAGAACGGGTTAAGTAACTTGGAGTATTAGTGATAGTATGTTGCGGAACATTTCGATAAGCGTGCGAGTTATAGGAATAATCTCTATTCTCTTCTTTGCGATTTTAGCTTTGGCAGGGATGATGTCCGTTACCGCAAACGATGCCAAGGACGAAGGGCTTGCCGACGCCGGAGAGGTCATGCTGCGGGGGGAAAAAGAAAAAATCAAGCTGGGGGTTGAAACGATAGCGGTAGCCTTGAGCTATGCGTTGAAAGGGGTGAACGACCCGAAAACTCAGCATGAAATTATAGAGCGCTATATCAATGATTACCGTTTTGAAGATGACCATTCTGGGTACTACTTCACCTACATAGGCACGACGGTTTTTATGCACCCGACGCTACGCCAAATTGAGGGCATGGATCTTGGAAAAACTACCGACGCGAACGATGTTTACTATGTGCGCGATATGAACGAAGCGGCAACGCGGGGCGGGGGGTTTGTTACGTATTTGTTTCCCAAACCCGGTCCGAATGGGAATATGCAGGATGTGCCGAAACTAGCTTATGCCGCATATATACCCGGCACGGATATTTGGATTTCGACAGGCGTCTACCTTGATGTTATCGATGTATACAAAGAGGAAATGGGAAAACGAATGTCGGATTCATTACAAGAACAGATGGCGATTGTTATCGGTGCGATTGCCATCCTCCTCTTTTTTATACTAATTCCCCTTTGCGTGCTGACCCTGCGCTCCATCATCATGCCCTTACAGGCTGCGGCACGGACAGCAGCCCAGTTTGCGTTGGGGAACCACGATGCGCTAATCGCTGTGTCGGGCAATGACGAACTAAGCGATCTGGGAAGAACATTTAACAAGATGTGCACGGATATAAAGAGCTATATTAGCAACATGGAAAAAGCAACTAAGGAACAAGAGCGTATCAATACCGAGCTGAGCCTTGCTGCTAAAATCCAAACGGATATGCTCCCCCACAGCTTCCCCAAATTTTCAGGTGATACTATGATACATTTCTTTGCAAAAATGGAAAGTGCAAAAGAAGTTGGCGGTGATTTTTATGATTTCTTCTACCTAGACGAGCATAAAACAAAAATTGTTTTCGTTATCGCCGATGTAAGCGGTAAGGGTATCCCCGCGGCGCTCTTCATGGTCATAGCAAAAACACTGATAAAAGAACAGATGTTCCACCACAGCAATCCCGCCTCCGCCATCGAACATGTAAATAGAATCCTCTGCGAGGACAACCCCCAGTGTATGTTTGTTACCACCATTGTCTGGGCGCTTGACCTAAGCACCGGAGACGCGGTCTACGCGAATGGCGGGCATAACCCGCCGCTCCTGTCACGAAAAAACAAACATTTTGAATTCATGGAACTTAATAAAGCTCTTCCGCTAGGGGTCGATGATACCTGCAAATATCAATTATGCTTTCTCCATCTTAATCCGGGTGACAAGCTCTACCTGTATACTGACGGCATTAACGAAGCAATGAACGCCGCGCAGGATGAGTTCGGTAACAAGCGTTTCCTAGAAGCTGCAAACAAATACAGAAGCCTCACACCGGATGAATTTGACGAAGCAATACGCGGCGAAATCGCCGTATTCTGTGACGGCGCGGAACAATCAGATGACATTACCAGCTTAGCGATAGAATACTGGGGACCGATAGACCAAGCCCCTCTCGAAGAAGTGAGCAAGTAGCAAGTCATGAACGCGAGGGCAGAAAGCATCTGCGGCGCCTTGAAAAAATAACATGGATGGTGAAAAAACACCGTATGAGCGACGACTTTGTTACCAACCGAAATGGCAAATTTCTCTCGCCAAAAAAATGTGCTATAGAAGAAAGTAGAGCTAGTTTTTGCTCATTGTTCGCTCAATTGTATGGGGGGGGGGGGGGGGGGGGGGCCCCCCCCCCCCGGGCCGCCGGGTACCCGGGTTGGAACGGGGGGTTTT
>JAITNZ010000154.1 GCA_031290205.1 Spirochaetaceae bacterium | reverse complement strand
ACTGCAATTTTCTTCATCTGTGTTAATCTGTGTGTATCTGTGGACATTCTTCTTCCGTATTTTCAAATTGTCCGCGAATGGACGCGAATGCACACGAATAAAACGAATAAATTAGCGCATAATTCACATGATTTCTGCCTTGTTTACCACCATTATTCATATTCATTGCGCCTTCCGTTCGTGTTGTTCGTGAGGTTCGTGGTTGAATTCGGAACTGCTGGCTGGCGCTACGCCGTGCTAGATTAATTGCGTAAACACCCTCACCGATTCGGGTGCAATTATCGGGCGAGGGGGAGACTTCCCCCCTCCTTATACTGGAGATTTCCATAGCGCCCGCCTGATTTACCCAGAATTTGGAAGTGCACCCCCGCCTGAAGTGGGGGCTTACACTCGCTTCAGATTTGTAGTATCATCAGAAAGTGGCAGGAGGCACGAATGGCAAAAGTTGAGCTTCGTGATATTAGCAAGGTTTACGATGGCAGTGTCCGCGCGATGGACAAAGCGAATATAACTGTTGAAGATAAGGAATTCGTCGTTTTTGTCGGTCCGTCCGGCTGCGGGAAGTCGACGACCCTCCGCATGATTGCGGGGCTGGAGGATATTACCGAAGGCGAGCTCTTGATCGACGGCGAATTGATGAATTATGTGCAGCCGAAAGACCGGAATATCGCGATGGTTTTTCAGAATTATGCCCTTTATCCGCACATGAGCGTCTATGAAAATATGGCTTTCGCGCTGAAAATCAAAAAGATACCCAAGGCTGAGATTCAGGAGCGCGTTCTCGAAGCGGCAAAAATCCTTGATATAGAAAAGTTTCTTGAGCGCAAGCCGAAAGCGCTTTCCGGCGGGCAGCGGCAGCGGGTCGCGGTGGGAAGGGCTATCGTCCGCCACCCTAAGGTGTTCCTCTTTGACGAGCCGCTCTCCAATCTTGACGCGAAACTGCGCGTCACGATGCGCGCCGAAATATCCGCGTTGCACCACCGCCTGAACGCGACGATGATCTACGTTACGCATGACCAGACCGAGGCTATGACGATGGCAGACCGCATCGTCGTATTCAATGTCGGCAAGGTCCAGCAGATAGGGAAGCCGCTCTACCTTTACAATAATCCTGCGAATAAATTTGTCGCCGGTTTTATCGGCTCACCCCCGATGAACTTCCTCAATGTCAAGGTTGTCGAGGAATCAGGCGGCATTGTCCTTGACGAAGGCTCCTGTAAGCTCAAGCCCGCCGCGCCGCATTGCGAGTTTTTGCAAAACTATGTCGGGCAGGAAATCCATTTCGGCATCCGCTGCGAGGACCTCCACTTTCGCCCAACGCCCGAAGCGGAAGGCGGCAACAATATGTTGCTCACCGTCCTCGTCGTCGAGCCGCTCGGCGCCGACACGATGCTCTGGCTCCGCTCAGACAGCACGAAAGAGATCGTCGCCAGAACAGAGCCTTCGTTCACCTTCAAGGTAGACGACGCCGTGAATTTCACCCCCGACATGGACAAAGCGCACTATTTCGACAAAACCACCGAACTGTCGATTTTGCCGCTGCCGGGCGGGGAGTAGGAAAAAGGGAAAAGGGAAAAGGGAAAAGGTAAGAGGGAAAAGGTAAGAGGGAAAAGGGACGATGCGTAGCATCGAGAATTTTTCAGACACAATTTAGAGCGGCTGCCGATAAAGGGTGATTTCAATACAATAAAGCGCGCGGCTACGTGGATGGCAACAGCGCGTGCGCGTAGCGCTCGTGCGTTGCCCGAGAAAGCCTTCCCCCGGCTCGTGTCGGAAGGCTACTGATTTAGCGTGATATAGTGAACAGTGAATAGTGAAGAATTAGGAGTGAAGGGTGAGGAGTGAACAGGAAGCAGGGTGTAGGGGAAAAATATTTCAAACTGAAATCTTTCCCCATCCCCCATCCCCCATCCCCCTCTTCAATAGGAGTAAAATATGTTATTAGAAAAAAAAGCCCTTGTTACCGGCGCTTCGCGCGGAATCGGGCGCGCCATCGCCGACAGGTTTCTTGCCGAAGGCGCCGAAGTGTGGGGTATTGGCACGAAAGAGCCGCCTGATTTGCAGGAGCGCGTCGGGAAAGCCGACGGCAAATTCCACTGGCACAGCGCCGACTTGTCCTCCCTTGAAGGCGCCGAAGCGCTCATCGAGGCGCTGATTAAGGAAAGCGGCGGCTTCGATATTCTCGTGAATAACGCCGGGATTACCCGTGATAATCTTTCACTGAGGATGAGCCTTGCCGACTTCCAGAAAGTGCTCGACCTGAACCTCACGGCGGCGTTTCTCGTGGCACGCACGGTTGCCCGCGATATGATACGCCGCCGACGGGGCTCGATCATCAATATGGCAAGCGTCGTCGGCATCCACGGGAACGGCGGGCAGGCGAACTATGCCGCCGCAAAGGGCGCCCTCATCAGCGTAACAAAAAGTATCGCGGCGGAAGTGGCAAGCCGCGGCGTGCGGGTGAACGCCATCGCTCCGGGCTTTATCGCAACGGACATGACGGCGGCAATGAGCGACGAGGCAAAGGAAAAAGTCGCCGCCGCTATCCCCTTAAAACGCTTAGGTCAGCCGGAAGATGTCGCCGCCCTCGCCCAGTTCCTTAGCTGCGACGAATCCGCCTACATCACCGGTCAAGTAATCCCCATCGACGGCGGTATGTTCTTCTAACAGCCTGTCGGACTTCCCCCTCCCTCCCTCCTCTCCCCGCTATCAGGATGTTTTCCCGATGAAGCGCGTCAGGTTGCTAGCCGCGCGTTTTACCGTTAGCCATCACTGTTAGCCAGCAACCGTAACACACAGCCGAGGGGGGCGTTGCGGGGGCACTCCCCCGCAGAGGGGGTAGCGCACAACAACGTGTGCGCGTAGGGGGAGACTTCCCCCTCCTACCCTACTCTGCTCCCTAATTTCACTGTCAGCCGTTAAGCCCAACACCCACCCAATTGGTCCGGGAAGCCCTCACCACTTGGGCTGAAGGCGCATTTTGAAAAAGCTGCGGCGCTCTCTCGGCGAGGAAGGACGTAATCGCGCGGGTGTCATTGGCAACACACGGGGGTTACCTGGTAGGGGGGCACCGTGTGTTGCCAATGACGGGAGCCCGCACTAGCATCTCTCTTAGAATAATCGCCGCATACAACAGGGAAATTCGCATTCAGTCTGAGCGGGGAGTTGCTGAAGGGTATTGAAGTTTTTCCCTCCTTCGTATACACTTACTCCGATGTGCGCTCGCGATTCACGATTAGATTATAAAGCTCGTTCCCGCCGCCTTAGGATTGGCAGGCTGGTGTTGGTTGCCGTTGTTTTGCTTTCGATTTTGGGGGGAATCCTCATTTTTTCGGGGAAAAGAAGTGGTTCCGCGCATGAAACGCGGGATCTTGTGCAGTTATGGAAAGCCGGCTCATACCCGCAGGTTTTTCAGGCAAGCGAAAAGGAGCTTGAAAACAAGCCGATGGATTTTTTTCTGTTGATGGCGCATGGATTTGCCGCGTATCAGATTGCGCTGGCTCAGATAAACAGCGCCGACAGGCTTTCGTACATCGACCGCTCGATATGGGCGCTTCGCAAGGCGCAGCTTACCAAACAGGGGGCAAACGATGCCCGCGTCAAATATGTTTTGGGGCGCGCGTATTTCTATAAAGGTCCCTCGTATGCGAATCTGTGCATTCAGTATCTTGAGGAGGCGCGTGCCGCCCGCTACGTGGGGGAAGATATTCCTGAATTTTTGGGGCTTGCCTATGCGCAGGTGCAGGATTACCGTAGCAGCGTCGAGGCGTTTTCGAGGGCGTTGGAAAACGAAGAATCGGGCGCGGGGGCTTCGGATTTGCTGCTCCTTGCGATTGCGCGTTCTTATATTGAGCTTCGCGAAGGGGAGACGGCGCGTCCGTACATCGTTCGCGCGATAGAAAATTCGCATGATTTCGATACTGTTTCGAACGCGCGTCTGATGCTCGCCGGAATTTTGCGAGAAAGCGGGGCGTTTAGCGAAGCGGAGGCGCAGATCATGGCGGTGCTCAACGAAGGGGGCGATACTGCCGAAGCTCGTTTTGCATTAGGCGAGTTGTTTAGCGCCTTGCATGATAATTATAGGGCGCGTGCCGAATGGCGAAAGGCGTCGCGCCTTGACCCGAATTTCGCGCCGGCACGGGAAAGATTAAGTACGTAACACATTGGAGGATTCATGTTTGGAATTCAGTCGTCAGATTTAGGGATAGATTTAGGGACCTGCAACACCCTTATTTACATTCGCGGGAAGGGTATAGTTGTTGATGAGCCTTCGGTGGTTGCCGTCGAGCGGGGGACGAAGCGCGTTCTTGCCGTTGGTGAAGAGGCGCGGCGTATGCTTTGGAAGACGCCTGAAAACATCATCGCGATACGTCCGATGAGGGACGGCGTGATTGCCGACTTGGAATCTACCGAAAAGATGATACGGCATTTTATATCGAAGGCGCTGCCTCGCTACCGGTTTATCAAACCGAGGATGATAATCGGGATACCCTCCTGCATTACGGAGGTGGAGCGCCGCGCGGTTGAGGAATGCGCCTATAAGGGGGGCGCCCGCGAAGTGATGGTTATCGAAGAGAGCCGCGCCGCCGCGATTGGGGCGAACATCCCGATTTTCGAGCCTGCCGGGCACATGGTCTGCGATATTGGCGGCGGAACGACGGAGATTTCGGTTATTTCGCTCGGCGGTATGGTGGTATCTAACGCGATCAGGCTCGGTGGCGATGAGTTTGACGAAGCTATTATCAAGCATGTGCGTAGCGTGCACAATCTTATCATTGGCGAGCAGACGGCGGAAAAGATAAAAAAAGAAATTGGCAATGCCGCGCCGGATAAGACCATCGAAAAGTTCGAGATAAAAGGCGGAGACGCGATTACGGGGCTGCCGCATCGTTTAGAAATTGATTCTGTTGAAGTGCGTGAAGCGTTGAAAGACCCCATCACGAAAATTATCGATCAGATAAAGATAACGCTGGGGCAGACGCCGCCTGAATTAGTTGCCGACATTGTTGAGCATGGCATCATCATGACGGGGGGGGGCTCTCTGTTGAAGGGGCTGCCGAAGCTCATCTCGAAAGAAACGAGTGTGCCGGTGATACTTGCCGAAAATCCGCTGGAATGTGTCGCGCTGGGAGCGGGCATGTATTACGATATGGTGCGCGGTTTTGATAAGAATAACAGTATATACGATAAATTAAATAATTAGCGATGAAGCGCGTCAATGCCCAAACACACCGAAAAAAATTAAATCCTGCCTCCTATGTTTTTGCCGCGCTTGCGTTTCTTTCGTTTTCGCTGCTCTTGTTTTCGACGCGGAGTTTTGTCGTCGATATACAAGATGCCGGGCTCTCGGTATTTTCAGGCGTCCGTTCAGGGCTCTATGTAGTAAGCTCGCTTGTTTCCGGGACTATCAATTCGATACAGGAGCTTGCCACCCTCCGCGATGAATACAGGGAACTTTCCGGCAGGATGGAACGGTATCAACATCTTGAGCGGAATGCCGCCGAAATTAGGGAAGAGAACCACCGCTTGCGCGAAGAGTTATCGTTTGCGCAAGTTATCGAATACAAGTGGACGGCGGCGGAAATTATCGGGCGCGACCCTGATAATCTTTTTTTGACCTTGCTAATCAACAAGGGCAAGGCGCATGGTATCAAAAAAGATATGCCTGTTATCGCCTATCAAGACGGGCTGGAGGCGCTTGTCGGTAAGGTTGCGCAGACGGGGCAATTTGAAAGTTATGTGCTGCCGCTGTACGACGGGAGATCGAAAGTGTCCGCGCGTTTTGCGCAAAATAGATACGAGGGTATTACTGAAGGGCAGGGGAATATTGAAAAACCATTGCTTGTTCAATCTATAGATAAGCGGGCGCGCTCCATTGTGCAAGTCGGCGACCTCTTGGTAACGTCGGGATTGGGGGGGGTATATCCTGCGGGGATTACCATCGGGCGTGTTACGAAAGTAGTGTTAGGTGAAGATGAAGCGTCGTTCAAAACTGAAGTTGATCCTGCGGTAGTTTTTTCAAAACTTGAATATGTGTTTGTGATTGAAAAAGAAAAAAAGATTATTGAAGAAGAAGGCGGGTTCGAATTCAAGTGATAAAAAAAATCCTCTGGTCAAATATATTTATTATCATTGCCGTGTTGCTTCAATCAACATTGTTTTCACGCCTCTTGTTGTTTTTTCATATCAGCGCCATCCCCGATCTCGCGCTCTGTATACTCGTCTTTAGTTCCTATACCAACGGCATGATGACAGGGCAGCTTACCGGTTTTTTTTCGGGCTTCTTTATTGATTTTCTTTCGTCCGCCCCGCTGGGGCTCAATGTATTTACGAGGACGCTTACCGGCGCATTAGCGGGATTATTACGCGGCAACTTGATGCTCGACACGGTAATACTACCGGCGGGGCTCTGCGCGGGCGCGACGGTGTTTAAGGCGCTGCTACTTATAGCGCTTAATTTTTTATTTGCCGGCGCCGTTCCCGCGTATTCGTGGACCACGCCGACACTCTGGATAGAGATTCTCCTCAATGCGCTGCTGGCGCCCTTCTTATTTGATTTCTTAAAAAAGTTCGATACACTGTTAGTTAAAATTGGGGGGTATGATGAAAATAGATAGCAATAACGAAAAAAAACAGGATCATCGTGTTGTTATATTACAGATTATTTTTATCGCGCTGTTTGTCTTGTATACGGGGCGCCTCTTTGCCATGCAGATTATCAACGGCGACCATTACCGTGTGCGCGCCGATGAAATAACCAAACGGACATCGGTCATTCCTGCGGCGCGTGGGGAAATATACACCAGCGATTTTACCACACCAATTGTATATAACACCGATTCGTTTGCCGTGCGAATTTCGCCTGCGGAAATTAAACGCAGCGATATTCCGATAGTCCTCTCTCGTTTAGCAGACTTGTTACAAATACCACTAGAGCAGATTGAGCGGAAGCTTCCCCCCCAATATCAGAATCTCTATCAGCCGCTTGAGATTGCCTCGAACATTCCCTACAAGACTATCGCTCTGCTTGCCGAGCGCGCGGACACCCTACCCGGCGTGAGTTGGCAATCAAAACCCGTGCGCAACTATAGCGATACGGGGAGCCTTTCGCACGTGATAGGCTATGTCGGCGATATTACCCGCGACGAGCTGACGACGCTCTACAATAAAAGTTATCAGCAGGGGAATGTTATCGGGAAAGCGGGAATTGAAAAACAGTATGACGAGATGCTGAGGGGGAAAGACGGCGCCGAAACCCAGGTAGTTGATGTGCAGGGCAAGCTCGACATGGAGCGCGGCGTGCAGCGGCAGAGTCCTGAAAACGGAAAAAACCTTGTGCTTACCATCGATAAGGATATTCAGCAACTTTCAGAGAAAGCGTTGGGCGAGCGGATAGGCGCGGTCGTAGTTCTTCGTCCCGCGACAGGCGAGATACTCGCCCTTGTATCATATCCTTGGTATAATCCGGGGATTTTTACCGGTAACGATTCGGGAAGTGAATATCAGCATTTGCTTAACGATACAAAAAAGCCGCTCTTAAACCGCGCTATACAATCGCACTATCCGCCGGGCTCTACGTTCAAAGTAGTGATGACCACCGGCGTTCTTTCGGAAAATGCGTTTTCAGCCGATAAGCGGATTGAGTGCCCCGGCGAAATTAGCTACGGCGAGCGCTTATGGCATTGCCATATCAAGAAACCAGGACACGGCAGGCTGAACCTACGCGGCGCCCTCGCTCAGTCCTGTGATATTTATTTTTGGGTGCTAGGGCGCGACTACCTTGGCGTTGAAAACATCATCAACTATTCACGCGATTATGGTTTTGGCGAGCTTACCGGTATCGACGTTCCCGGCGAAATACCCGGCTTAATTCCGACGCCGCAGTGGAAGGAACGTAAATCACATGAAAAGTGGGTAGCAGGAGACACGATGAATATGTCGATAGGGCAGGGCTATACTCTTGTTACTCCGCTGCAAATGGCGAACATGATCGCGATGGTTGCTAATGACGGCATCATATACAAACCATATTTACTAAAAGAAGTGCGATCGCCGCTCGACGGCAGTGTCGAAAAAAGCACGAAGCGTGAAGTGCTGCACGAGAGTGAAGTTGACACAGAAGTATTTGAAACCGTGCGCAGTAATATGCGGGCGGTGATTAGCGAGGGGACGGCGCAGTTTCCCCTTAATGTGGTTAAATCGACGGTAATAGCGGGGAAGACCGGGACGAGCGAAGTAGGACTTGCCGACCGCTGGCATTCGTGGTTTGCCGCGTTTGCCCCCTACGAGACGGATAATCCCGACGAGCGCGTTGTCGTGTCGATAATTGTTGAGGCGGCGAATCCGTGGGAATGGTGGGCGCCTTATGCGTCGGCAATTATCTTTCAGGGTATATTCGCGCACCAAAGCTACGAGGAATCTGTCGCCGCGTTACACTTCCAATACCTCATGCCGGCGCAAAACCGGCGGGATTAAGATGCGTATAAAAGATATTTTAGAGATAGATTTTCTTTTGCTTTTTTCGGCAATCATCTTGAGTATATTCGGCATCCTCTTTATTTATTCATCGGGGATGTCGACTACCGCCGCCGAATCGCAGGAGTATATTAAACAGATTATCTGGGCTTCCGTCGGACTCGTTATCGCCATCGTTTTTGCGTTGATGAATTACCGGCGTATATACTACTTCGCGCTCTACTGCTATATAGGAACCATCGTTGTGCTGCTATACACCTGTATAGCGGGGCGCGAAATAAACGGAGCGCGCGCGTGGATTGGCATCGGCAGTTTTGGTATACAGCCCTCCGAGTTTGCAAAAATTACCACCATACTCTTTTTAGCGCAATATCTTGATTATTCTAAACGCAGCGCGAACAGCCTAAGCCGTTTTCTTATTTCGGCTTGTATCGTCTTCTTGCCCATGCTGATAATTCTGATTCAGCCTGATTTCGGCACCTCACTCGTTTTCATACCCATACTCCTTGTGATGTCTTTTATCGCAGGCATTATGATTCGCTATATACTTTTTTTTGGTTTGGTGATTGCGACCGGCGGATTGTTAATCGTCCTCCCCTACTGGCAGCAGCATGTCCTTAAAAAAACAGTTACCTTGTTTGCAATGCTCGGCGATTTCCGGTATATTGCCCTCATTTTAGCCGCACTCACCCTTATATTTATTTTAGCGCTCATCGGGCTGCTTCGCTATAAAAAACGATATTTTTATTGGATAAATTATTTTGTCTTAGTGCTTGTCTTATCATTGGGCGTTTCGTTCGCCGCCCAAAAAGTCCTTAAGGAATATCAGATTAACCGGCTGGTTGTCTTTCTCGACCCCAACGTAGACCCCCGCGGCGCAGGCTGGAATATAATTCAGTCGATGACGGCGATAGGCTCAGGGGGGGGGGGGGGTAAGGGTTTCCTGCAAGGGACTCAGAGCCATTACCGGTTTCTTCCCCAACAGAGCACCGATTTTATTTTTTCAATTTTTTCTGAAGAGTGGGGCTTCCTCGGCGGCATCCTTACCTTTGCCCTCTTCCTTACGATATGTATGCGATTAACCAAAATAATGAAGATCACGCAGGACCCGTTCGGCGCCTATATTGCAGGAGGGCTGTCCGCGATGTATGCCTTTCACTTTTTAATCAATGTCGGCATGACGATGGGCATCATGCCGATAACCGGCATTCCCCTCCTCTTCATGTCCTATGGCGGCTCCGCGCTTATCTCGGCTATGGCGGGCATTGGTTTAGCATTAAGCGTGTATATAAGGCGCTTTCAGTATTAGCATGGCGCGTAATGTTGATATCGTTCAAAAATTAGGGGGGAAGCTCCTCGAGCTTGCCTCGCCGGCGCGCTGGACAGGCGGCGAGTATGGGCGGCTTGCTAAAGCAAATGCCCCCCTACAAACGGTGATAGCGTTTCCCGACCTCTACGAAATAGGTATGTCGAATAATGCGCTTAAAATATTATATAACCGGATAAACGCGCTCGACGGCATCTCCTGCGACCGCGTCTTTGCACCCGCCCCCGATTTTGAATCGCTTTTACAGCAGGAAAATATTTTCTTATATGCGCTCGATACCGGCATCGTCATAAAAGATCTTGATATACTGATGTTTACGCTTTCCTATGAGCTTGGCATTACCGGAGCGCTTGCTATATTGCAAGCCGCCGGTATTCCACTGCGGGCAGCAGAGAGGGGGGGGGATAACCCGATTACCATCGCCGGCGGTCCCTGCGTTGCTAACCCGCTGCCCTTCGCGCCCTTCTTCGATTTCTTTTGGATAGGCGAGGCGGAAGATGCGTTTTTTGAATTGCTCGAAGCGGCGCGGGATAAAAAGGCTGCGGGGGCGGGGCGGGAGGAATTGCTCGAGCTCTTTGCCGCGAACCCTCATGTTTGGATGCGCGGCAAGCAAAACACGCGCCGTGCAATCGACAATAATTTTGCAGAGCGTGAAGGCGCCGCCGCCGTCTTTCCCGTGCCGAGCCTCCGCATAGTTCAGCAGCATGCGGCAGTCGAAATAATGAGGGGCTGCCCCAACGGTTGCCGGTTTTGTTTTGCGGGCATCTGGTATCGCCCTATGCGGCAGAAAAATCCCGCGCTCATTTGCGGCGAAGTCGCACGCTATGTCCGCGCCGGCGGCTACCGCGAAATCAGCTTATCCTCACTCTCGAGCGGTGATTATACCGGTATAGACGCGCTCGTCGCTCACTTAAACGATGCGTATTGCACTCAACATATATCGTTTCAATTGCCCTCACTTCATGTATCAACGCTCTCGCTTGCACTCCTCGAAAAAATCTCCCGCGTCAGAAAGAGCGGGCTTACTTTTGCGGTGGAAACCCCGCTCGATGCATGGCAGCTTGCTATCAACAAAGAAGTAACGCTCGATTCAGTATGCAGCCTGCTCCTCGAATCAAAAAAAAACGGCTACAAGAGCGCAAAGTTTTATTTTATGATAGGCTTACGCGCGCTCCCCCCCGATTCCTCACTTGAGGATGATACGCTCGAGGAAGACGCGATCATCGAATTTATCCAGCAAGCGGCGCGGCGCAGCAAGATGACTTTCAATATTAATGTGGGTGTCTTTATTCCGAAGGCGCACACCCCTTTTCAGTGGGCGCCGCAACTTGGTATGGAGGCGGCGCAGAAAAAGTTATCCAAGATCGCCGCCGCTTTTAAGAAAACAGGGCACAAGGTGAGCTGCCATGATCCTTTTATATCGCAGCTTGAAGGCATCATCGCGCGCGGTGACGAACGGGTCGCCGCTCTTATCGAGGAGGCGTTTCGTGCCGGCTGCCGCCTCGACGCATGGAATGAATACTGCAAGCGCGACATCTGGCGCTCGATCCTCGACGAACATCAAGAGCTGATACGCGATTTGACCGGCGCGAAAGCTCATCATGCCCCCCTCCCCTGGGATGCAATCGAAAGCGGCACAACGAAAGTTTTTCTGCAAAATGAATGGCAGCGCTCACTCGACGAAAAACTTTCTCCCGTTTGTTCAAAAAACTGCGCTGAGCCCTGCGGAATATGCGGGAAGGAGCGGAGGGTTGTCAGCGTAGAAGAGGGGGGGGGATGGGGGATGGGGGATGGGGGATGGGGAAAGAGTCCACTTTGCCAATCTCTGATGCTACCGGGATATTCCCCGATAGCACCAGCAACTGGCGAACCGTTAACTTCGCATCCCCCTTCTACAACGAACAAAAACCCGTTGTCTTATTCAAAGGCGCCTCTTCCTCTTATCCATCCCCCATCCCCCATTCCCCATCCCCCATCTTCCCGTATGCTCTTTTCATACTCAAAAAACGGCACCGGCGTTTTTCTTTCGCATTTGGCTATGATTGAGGTGTTTTCGGGGGCGTTTTTGCGGGCGGGGCTTTCGCTTGCGTGGACCGAGGGCTTTAATCCGCTGCCGAAAATTGATTTTGCCGCGCCTATCAGCGTTGGTATTGCGGGTGAAAACGAAATTGCCCTTGCCGATATGGATGGCGTACTTTCACAAGACGATTTTATCCGGCGCGTCAATCAATGCCTCCCCGAAGGCATCGTGGTCAAAGCCGCTTATTTTTTTACCGTGCCCATTGGGAAAAAGAAACATTCGCTGCCCGCCCTCCTCTGGGGCTTCGCTTACGAGAACGGCGGGGAAACCGATTATGTTGCGGCACACGAAGACAAAGCCTACCGCGCCCGCCGCTTTCCCGCCGGCAACTGTTACGACTTAACTCGCACGCAGGTCCTCGCCCGTGCGGACGGCGCACTCGACGGCGCTCATGCTTCATATTTTGATGTGTACCGCGCATTTTACTCTGTTGAACGCCCTTTTCAAAGTGAAGGCAAGGCATAGAAGTGCATCAAGCACCGCCCTTCTCTAAGTGAAGGCAAGGCATAGAACCTAGAAGTGCCTTAGGCACCCTCAGGCACATCATAGTTTGCCATGCTACATATTATTCCAATTCGCTATTTCTCCAAGTATAAAAGGCGTTGAGGAAAATGTCGAAACGGTTAAAGCTGAGCATATAGCCGACTGAGGGGCGGAGGTTTATCTAATCGTTTGTTTTGTCGTTGTAGTCGCCTAGCAGCCTGTTGGACTTCTCCCCTCCCTCAGGGCGAGCGCATTAAGAATTTGCCCACAGGGGGAAGGCTTTCTCAGGTACGCGCGTAACGCGCTACGCGCACACGCTGCCGACATACTCCTTACCGCGCACTTTACCGTCGGTGCCATCCTATTCATCTGTGTTAAACAGTAAGGTGCGCGGTAACGGCGCCTGAGGCGCTTTTATGCCTTGCCTTCGATTTGAAAAGGGCGTTCGACACCGTAAGGTGCGCGGTAACGCCGCCACAGGCGGTCTAAGCCTTGCCTTTAGTGAGAAAAAGGCGTCCGAGACAGAAAGTGGCGCTTCCAGCAAATGCTCGTGGCGTCGTGTATTGCAGCGAGTGCTGGCGCTTTAGCGCTTGTGCCGCTGCACGAGATTGCCCCCCCGTATGGCAGGAGCGCGGGCGCGGGCGTGCCCGTACCTGAGAAAGCCTTCCCCATATTGCAGGTTCACCTTTAGGTGAGCCTGTGCGCCGTAGCTTGCTGAAAACGTTGTCCGTCCAACCATTTGTTTTCTTATGATGGTAAACGCCAGATATAAACATAATCCAAGAAAAACCATCACAACCCAAAGCATTTGAATCACAAGTCCCGAAACCGGTACAAAAAACAGCGCCGCATAAAAACAAATAGCCGATACTACCAATACTCGTTTGCATCCTATCCGGCGCCCGTCTCCTTTCTTCATTTTTTCCCCTCCAATTATTTCCTTCCAATCTTTTTTCTCCAATTTTTTTTCTCCAATTTTTTCCTCCAAAAAACTCATTGTCCTTTTTTTTAGTATAACACAATTGCTTAATCACTGAGTGATGGGGGAAATAATTTTTGAACTTTTTCGTATAGTTTCACGATATTTTTTTTCCATTCTTCAACTAATTGTGGCGGCTCGATAGGGCGCGCCGAGGCGCCGCGTGATAAGAGCCACGAAAGCACCTTGTAGTATTGGCTGCTGGTAAAATCAATGACTAAGCCGTTTTCACACTCTTCAATTTTTGGTCTGCCGCCCATTGCCGCTCTTTTACCCATTGGGCGGAAAACGTATCAAATGAAATTCTAAAATGATGCTTTTCGCCTGCGAATATGCCAAAATAACTGCCGGCGTTTTTTACCGTGTAATCAAAATCGCGGGGCAGTGTAAATGTTTCGTTGGTGAGCGCGGCGCACCTCATTCGGGACAGCACAAAAAAACGAACGGCGGCGCGTTCTTCAGAGTAGCCGTAAAGATACCAGATGCCGCCGTCAAAAAGGAGCTGGTAGGGGCGCACGAGGCGGGTCTTATAATCATAGTCCCACACGCCTTTGTACTCGAATGTGACAACGCGGTTTTCGCGGAGTACCGCGGTAACAATATCCCAAAGCGCCGTATTTACCGATGCGGAAGCGACCGGCGGAACGATGATTCTCTTTTCATACCATGCCGAGGCAGCTGCGTCAGCCGCGTCATTTTTTGAAAGCGGGGCGGTAATGTCGTCGAGGAGGCGCTTTGCCGACTCGTAAAGCGGCGTGTTCCGGTAGAGCGAAAGCAGGGACTTTGCCATCCCCAGCGCCAGCATATCGTTTGCTGCGGCAAAGCGAGCGGGAAGCCTGAAGGTCTGTTCGGCGTAATACCAGCCGCGCTCTTTCCCGCTATATTCTATCGGCGCGCCCAGCATGTCCCGCATATATTCAATGTCGTGGTGAATTGTGGCAACCCCACATTCGTAGGCGTCCGCTAAATCCTGCGCGCTCGGATGATTTCCTGACGCAATCTGTCGGTCGATGAAGTAAATTCGGGCAAGAGAAGCACTCGGTGTTGTCTTTCGCGTGTCCATTTTCACCTCTTTGTTTTTTAAGTGTAGCATACAGTAATTTTAGTTAATCATCATTGATTAAATTTATTGGTGTCAACAATTGATATATCTCGTCTTGCGTTAGTATTTCTGGCATTTTTGCATCCTTTTGCAATTATAACTCTGGCGCTTAATCACTGAGTGATAGACCAGTCCGTATTTCAACAACAAAACCTTTCTGTAATACTTTTTTTTCATAGTCATCCAAGTTATCTAATTTGTGCGCGGTTGATTGGCCGTAATAATTATTTGCCTGTTATTATCGATTAAGTCAGGGAGTACAAGAAAAAATAATTCCGTTTATTTCTCTCATTTTGTTTCCCCTATTGTTTTTTCAAAACGCTTCTTTGCCTCCTCATGTGTTAGTGTATTGCCATTTTTTAAATCAATTTCACTAAAACTTAACAATTTTACTAAATTTATAGCATTTAGAGTTTTCTGGTAAATTTCTATGTCAATAACTACTGCCCCTGCTTCTCCATTTTGTGTTATTATTATTGGAGATTTTGTTTCTTCAACATTTTTAACCATTCTTTTCTTTTGCCTTATTTAGTTTTGTTGTAATATCCTCAAAGTATTTTTGGTGCGATATATTCCTACAGTTAGGATGATATGCCGGAATACAAATAGTATTTTTAATTGCGCTTCCCTGTCCGGAATTTTTTAAATCGCCGCACACGCCAATTTGACTACAGTTTATTATTATATCCGGCGCTATTGAAACAATCTGTTGAAAAAGCAAATCTTTGTTTCTCTGATAAAAGTCTTTTAAATTTTCATTGCTTGCACTTGCGCTCCCGCCAATTTTTTTAATATTGATAAACGCGATGTTTTTCATTGTTTCTATATTTTCCGGGATAAGTTTGTATTCCTGAAAACTTTCATTAGTATGAATGAGGGCGTAAGAAACCCTCAAAATCAAACCATAGCTCCTCTGCCAATATTTATATGGTTTTCCGTCTTTTCCTTTGAATCCGTCATTATGGTAGGGTCTCATGTCCCACTCGGACGAATCTGGCGAATTTGCCTCTTTCAATATCCATAGTATTTTAGGATTTGTTTTTTCATAAATTTCAAGATTTGTTATACCGTCAAGTATAATCTTACCCGGGTAGCGCTTTTCGAATTCCGCATCTACTTGTTTTAATTGTTCTCTATCAACCATTTTTGCCTCC
>JAITNZ010000034.1 GCA_031290205.1 Spirochaetaceae bacterium | reverse complement strand
CCCCCGTTCCCCGTTCCCCGTTCCCCGTTCCCCGTTCCCCTTGTCCTAGAGATTGTCAGCAATTAATGCTTTCATCCATTGCGAGACCTTGACAAAAACAGGCTAATAGGGCAGGATTTAAGAATAAATTTTATGAAAATTGCAATATTCACGGATGCCTATTGGCCCCGCGTTAATGGTGTTTCTGTCTCGATAGATGCTTTTTCGCACGCCCTGCTTCGTCTGGGGCATAAAGTGCTTATCGTCTGTTCCGAATATCCAGAGTCGATGGATTTACGGCGAATATCAACCGAGCAGGAAGATGAGGTGAGGGTCGAGCCCGAGATACTGCAAGTATCTTCATTTGAGTTTGCAATTTCAAAAGAGGACAGGATAGCGCACGCGCATAAAATTTTTTGGGTTGCTAAACAAGTCGGTCTCTTTGCGCCGGATATTATTCACTTGAACAGTGAATTTATGATTGCTAGCTTTGGACATTACTGTGCGAAGCATTTTAAGCTGCCTGTTGTATATACACTTCATACCCTGTGGGAAGAATATGGGCTGCAATATTTTCCTATGTTCCCAATTCCGTTTATCAGATTTATAGCAAGAACCATCTTTAAGTATATACTCAGATGCTCGGATGTTGTTATTGCGCCAACCACACAAGTTATCGATGTGATAAAACGATATAAAATTAAAAAAGAAATTTTTCTTTTACCAACCGGTATCGATCCGAAGTATTTAACGTTCTCAAGCCTACAAAAAGAATCGTTTAGGAAACGAATGGAAAAAATATATCCCGCGTTAATCAATAAAAAAATATTATTATTTGCCGGTCGTATCACCAAAGAAAAAAATATTTCTTTTCTGTTGCGTATTCTTCCAAGCATACTAAAAAAACGAAACGATATAGTTCTGTTGATAGTTGGCAACGGACCATACCATGATGAATTAATAAAGATGAGTGAAGAGCTTGGGATACGCGATAACTGTGTTTTCTCAGGTTATCTCGATAGAAAAGATTTAGGATTAGCATATACCATGTCGTATATGTTTGTATTCCCGTCGTTAACCGAATCACAAGGACTCGTTACCATCGAAGCTATGTATTCAAGCATCCCCGTCGTTGCTATCGGCTCCATGGGAACGATTATGGTGATGAACGGAAACAACGGCGGATTTATGGTTGAAAATGACGAGGCGGAATTTACCGCGCGTGTGCTTGATTTACTCGAAGATGACGCGCTCTACCAAAGCAAAGCGCTCGAAGCCCGCGAACATTCAAAAAGCTGGCTCATCGACAGCATGGCGCTCAAGCTGATTGATATATATCAGTGGACGATAAAAAACTATAGTGTGCAGTAAAAGAGGGGGTTTGGGGTATAGGGTTTGGGGTTTTACTTCGGAGTATCAGCATATTCCAAGTATTATTCCGATAGTTCGAATAAAAACCCTCGACCCTATACCCCATACCCCATACCCTTTTCTTCACCGCCTACAATGCGATAGGCTGATTTTTTTCGAGCGAACGCAGATAGGTGCTAAGCAGTATAACAGAGCCGGCGTCGTCTAATCCCCCGACCGCTTCAATAATTTCGGTTTTTCTGATTTCATAACGGACATCAGCTACGCCGGTTTTGCGTAGCCGCCTGATTATCATTTCATGGGGACCAAGGGAGAGCAGAGACGCCATGAACATGGCGGCAATATCACCGCAGGGGGGCGTCTCGATATTCCCCAAATCAAACCAGACGGTAAAAGTCGTCCCCTCGCCTTTTTCGGTGTGGAGGTTCCAGCCGCCGGCATGTTCATCGACTGTTTGAATCAAAAAAGGAATCCCCATGCCGACCTTACCCTTCTCGGCGCTGCCCTCATTGCCAAACGGGTCGACCGCGCGCTTCGCTTCGTCGCGGCTCATCCCTTTCCCGTTATCTTTTACCGAAAACCGAAACTCATCGCCGATTTCCGTTACCTCAAGCTCAACCATATCCGCGCCCGATTCGCAGGCGTTCTTTGTAATATCGGCGGCAAGATCACTCAGTGTTACCATAGCTCTACTCTACTCGGTTTTTTAATCGACGTCAACTCAAGAGCCGCTCGCGCACGATTTCGACGGCTTTTTCTATCATTTTTGAGAGGGGGATGCCTTCAAAACCGGCGAGGGTAACGTGTTCGTTTTGCAGGGGGAGGAGGATGCGCTCGCCGGGCGCGGCGAGGATGGCGGCTGCCATGACGCCGGTGATTTCGCCCATCATGCTGTCCGCAATGATGATGCCGATGGGTCCCACAATCAAGTCGGCGCTGCGGACGCTCATGCGGATGGCGTTTTCTCCGGCGGCGCCCCGCGTTGCGCCGGCTTTTAGCATACGCTCGACGGCGACGGCATTGGCGGCAAGCGCGATTATTTCAGCGCCGCAGCCAACTTCTTTCAGGTCGCGCAAGCGCGATACAAGCTCGCTCCCTATTCCGCCGCCCAGCCCGTCAATGACGGCGATTTTTTTCATTTTTTTTCATCCTAGCTTAGGCTTCCAACTCGGCGCGCGTCTTTATCACCTTGGAAAGGAGCCCGTAATCACGCGCTTCATCGGAGGTCATCCAGTAATCGCGGTCGGTATCCTTTTCAACCTGCTCGAAGGGGAGTCCGGTTTCGTCGGCAATCAGCCGGTTGATTTTTTCCCGCAATTTGTCGAGTTCCCGCGCGTGGATTTCGATATCGGTCGCCACGCCGCGTATGCCGGAAAGCGGCTGGTGAATCAGATAATGGCTATTCGGTAAGCCGACGCGCCGCTCTTTCGGCGTGGCAAGAAGGATGATAGCCGCAGCGCTTGCGACAAGCCCCATCCCCACCGTCCAGACCGGCGGGCGGACAAAACGGATCATGTCAAAGATCGCAAAACCGGCGTCGGCATCCCCGCCGGGCGAGTCGATAAAAACCCGCACGGGCTCGTCGTTCATATTTTCCAGCAGCAAAAGCTGGCGGATGGTCTTTTCCGCCAGATCCTTATTTATCTCGCCGGACAATAGGATAGTCCGGGTCTTTAACATACGGTTTGTCAGAGCGTCCGAGCTGCTGTCTTTCTTTTCTTTTTCGTCTTTGTCGCAGCCCTCGCAGTCCCCATCATCGTCATTGAAGCGCGAAAGCGCGCGTGTATAAATTGGTGTCATAACTATAAGGTATCAAAAAACCGCAATGCATTCAAGCCACCTTCAGCGCCTCGGGTGCACTTCCAAATTCTGGGTAAATCGGCGGTGCTATGGTAGTAATCCAGTAGAGGAGGGGG
>JAITNZ010000025.1 GCA_031290205.1 Spirochaetaceae bacterium | reverse complement strand
GACATTCATCGGTGAAGCCGTAACAGTTGAGTGCGTGGCAAGGAGCATGGCGGCGAGCACTGGCGCGTCCGCGCTTGTGACGCCGACTGAGAAAGCCTTCCCCTTGGACGCGAATGCACGCGAATAATCATAAAATCTCCTTATAAATTGCGATTTCTTTGCGTCTTTCGCAGACTTTTTTCTGCATCAATCCGTAAAATCTGCGGATTTTCGTGATTTTTTATTTTATTGCGCTCGCCCTGCACGGACCTCCCGCCACTTGCTCATTGCTAACTCGTATCTCCCGCCTGCCGTCAGGCTGAATGCTGATTTCAACCGTGATGATTTTTTTTTGGGGGGGAAGCGCGGCGCCGAGTCGGCTGCCCCATTCGATGACGGTGATTGCGTTGTCGTCAAAGAATTCCCCTCCGCCTATTGCTTCAAAATCTTCCGCGCCGGAGAGCCGATAGGCATCAATATGATAGAAACGCCCGCCGCCGGGAAGCTCGTATTCGTTGGCAATCGTATAGGTCGGGCTCGTTACCGGCTCGTCTATGCCGAGCGCCCGGGCTATGCCCCGCGCAAAAACCGTTTTCCCCGCGCCAAGCGGCGCGTCGAGCGAGACGACCGCGCCTCTTTTGAGCGCCGCGCCGAATTGAACGCCGAACGCCTCCGTCTCATCGCTGGACGCGCTCATCCATGTTTTTGCTTCATTGGAGGGTCGTGGTTGTTGAGGGGAGTTTTCCTTCGTCATCAAGTTTGCCAATCTTTGTTTTTAATTCTTTTATCAAAGGGAGCAACGGGTAATCGACCTTATCAGAGACGGTTACCGATAATTCTTTGGTGCCCAGCGGTGAAACTTCGATTATCCAATCAATACGGAACTCCTGATTCTTCCCCGCAAACTCAATGACCGCGATACCGGTATAAACTCTGCGGTAATAGATGGGAACATCCTTCCGCACGATATTCTTGATGGCACTCACTGTCATTAAATCTACCTCTGGTTACCTATAAGCATCGGATTTTCCTTCAAATTCTTGAGGATACACTGATTTAATCAACCACGAACCTCACGAACCTCACGAACTGATACAAAAAAGATATTTTGTTCGTGGTTAAATTCCGCATTAATCAGCGCTTCCTTAACCAGTTTTCCAGCAGCCTGAGTCCCGCATCCCCCGACTTTTCGGGGTGAAACTGAGCCGCACACAATGCGCCGCGCTCAATTGCCGCACAGAAGCTGATATAGTAATCGGAAACCGCTGCCGTTACCGATTCGTCCTCAGGCGCGGCATAGTATGAATGAATATAATAAAAATGCACGTTTTCGGGCAGCCCCCGGAAAAGACACGACCCGCGCCGCGCCTCCGTCCTGTTCCAGCCAATCTGCGGCAGCTTCCGCCCAGGAAAACGCTTAACCGCCCCCCGAATAACAGCAAGCCCTGCACCACAGGTGCTTTCAGCCTTGCTTTCACTATGAAAAGGGCGATTTGAGGCAGGAGGCGTTGTACTACAGGCACTTTCAGCCTTGCCTTCACTATGAAAAGGGCGATTCGAGACAGGATGCGTTGTACCACAGCCACTTTCCCCCTCCTCCCCCACTTCAGGCAGCGTTTCCTCCGACGAATCGAAGAGAAGCTGCAACCCGATGCAGATGCCGAGGAAGGGCTTGTCGGCGCGTATCCATTCGCGGATAGCCTCGGCATAGCCGGATCTGTTGAGGCTTGCCATCGCCGTCCCAAAATGCCCGTCTCCGGGGAATACGAGCTTCTCGAAAGGCGCTTTCCCCGCAGGGGCGACAAGCTCCTCCGGACCTCGGACAAAGCGCGCCTGCGCCCCCAAATGGGCAAGCGCGTTCATCACCGAACCTAGATTTCCCGCGCCATAGTCCAAGACGCCAATCACGACTTGACGCCAAGCAGTTTGCAATATTCGTCGAGGGCGCTGTCCCCCGAATCGCCGGAAAGCGCCTTCCGCGTCAGCAGTTTACCGAGCTGTACGCCCTCCTGGTCGAAGCTGTTGAGGTTCCAGACAAAGCCCTGAAACATCACCTTGTTCTCGAAGTGGGCGAGCAGCGCGCCAAGCGCACGCGGCGTCAAGCGCTCCCCGTATATGAGGCTCGAAGGGCGCTCACCCTCAAACTCTTTATTCGAATTGGAATCTTTCTGCCCCCGCGCAAACGCGGTAATCTGCGCCGCAAGGTTCGCTTTGAGCTTCGTTTCGCTGTTCGAGCCCTCAAGCTCAACATCATCGCGCGCCTGGCTTTCCTTGAAGCCGATAAACTGAAGCGGGATAATGTCCGTCCCCTGGTGGAGCAACTGATAGAATGAGTGCTGCCCGTTGGTGCCCGGCTCGCCAAAAATCACCGGACCGGTGGGGTAGTTCACCCGTTTGCCGCTGCGGTTTACATGCTTGCCGTTCGACTCCATATCGAGCTGCTGGAGGTGGGCAGGGAAGCGGAGCAGCGCCTGGCTGTAGGGCAGAATCGCCGTTACCGGATAGCCGAGAAAGTTGCGCTCCCACACGCCGAGGAGCGCGTCGAGCAGCGCGGCATTGTTCTGGATTTCGCCCTCCAGCGCCGCCTTGTCCGTCTCCGCCGCGCCTTCGAGCACTTCCCGAAACACATCGGCGCCGAAAGACAGACTGAGAATCACGCCGCCGACCGCCGAAGTCGCCGAATAGCGCCCGCCGATATAGTCATCGATATAGAATGAGTCGAGGTATTGCGGGTTGCCGGCAAGCGGGCTCGTCTGACTGGTAACGGCGATGATATGTTGTTCAGGCTTAAGCCCCGCCTGTGCAAGCTTGTTCCGCACAAAAGTTTCGTTGGCAAGCGTCTCCTGCGTCGTGCCGCTCTTGGAGACGAGGATGAAGAGGGTCTCGTCCAGATTGCAGGAAGCGAGCACCGCCGAAGCGTCGTCAGGGTCAACGTTCGAGATGAACGCCGCCCGCATCTTTTGTTTGCCTTCCGTGCGCGCCCAGTTTTCCAGCGCGAGAGAAAGGGCGCGGGGACCCAAATCCGAGCCGCCAATGCCAATCTGCACCGCCGTCGTGAATTTTTTCCCGCCGGAGCCGCCAATCCCGCCTGAATGAACCGCTTCCGCAAATGCGCCCACGCGCTCCATCTCCCCCGCATAGAACTTTCGCAAATCCCGCCCTTTTTCTGCAACCGGCAGCCCAAGCTGCCCGCGCAGCAGGTGGTGCAGCACCATCCGCTTTTCGCCGGTATTCATCAGCTCGCCTTGTGCAAGCGCCTTATATTTTTCGAGGAGTTCCTGCTCGACCGCAAGCTCGCGGAGCAGGACGATAAGATCATCCCCCGCCTTCTTCGCCGCCCAATTATAGGTAAGCCCCGCGGCAAGCGGCGCCGAGCACCCGCGCACCCTCACGACATCGAGTTTTTCCGCTAAGCTGAATTTGCTATATTTTCCCGCAAGTTTTTTCAGCTTTTTATAACTCTGCGTTTTATCAAAATTATTGAATTTCACAAAATCCTCCTCGTTTCCACCTCCAATTATACGCTGTCCGCAAAAAAATTCAAGGTGCCTCAGGCACTATTCAGCAGTTCCGAATTCAACCACGAACCTCACGAACAACACGAACGGAAGACGAAATGAATATGAATAATGGTGATAAACAAGGCAGAAATCGTAAGAATTGTGCGCAATTTATTCGT
>JAITNZ010000242.1 GCA_031290205.1 Spirochaetaceae bacterium | reverse complement strand
CGGTTCACATTAACGGTAACAAATTCTTAAGTCCCATTACTAAAACGCAACGGGAAATATTTAACAATTTCGGCGTCCCTATCCCTTCGTAGGTTAAAGTTCTGGCGGGAATTTAGGATTTATCTCACCTGTGCGCCGTCCGAGAAAGCCTTCCCCTGCTCGTGGCGTCGTGTATTGCAGCGAGCGCTGGCGCGTAAGCGTTTCTGTCGCGTACCTGAGAAAGCCTTCCCCTTGTCCGCGAATGTTCACGAATAATCAAAAAATTTTATTTTACGGGGTAAATTCTAAAGTGATACCTAGATGGCTAACGGGGGGTCTGGGGGGGCACCTCGCCCCCCCAGCGGGGCGTTGCGGGGGGGGGGCCCGCAGTGGGGGTTGGGCGCAACGTAGTGCGCCCGTAGGGGGAGACTTCCCCCTCCAGCTCCGCCAGATTTACCCCGAATTTGGAAGTACACCCTGCACCCGCTGAAGGTATTGACACTTACCCCACCTCCGCACTATAAATAAAGGGCAACAAGGAGTCGGCAATGAGTTATGAAACTAGGACGAAGGCGGCGGATGAGGCGTTTTGCTCGTCGTGCGGGGAGATAATTAAAAAAGAGGCGGAAATCTGCCCGAAATGCGGCGTGAGGCAGCGGCGGGCGGGCGGCGGCGTCAACTCAAACTGGCTGACGTTGCTTCTTCTTTCAATCTTTTTAGGTGGGCTTGGCATCGATAGATTTTATGTGGGCAAAGTCGGCACCGGCATATTAAAACTCATTACCTTAGGCGGCTTCGGCATCTGGTACCTCATCGACTTGATTCTCATCGCCACCGGCAAATTTACCGACTCAAAAGGAAATCAAATCAAAAACGATGAATACTGAGGCGGAAACCGCGCAAAACGGTGAGCTTGTCCGCGCCCTCATCGAAGGGGCGGGGAAAATCATCAGGGGGAAGCGGGAATTCCTCGAACTGCTCAGCGCCTGCATTCTCGCGCGGGGTCACGCCCTGCTCGAGGATAATCCCGGCACCGGTAAGACGACGGTTGCCAAAACCTTTGCTGCGCTCATCGGCGATGGCGAAACAAAAATACGCTTTAAGCGGATTCAGTTCACCCCCGACCTCCTCCCTTACGACATCACCGGCGTCGATATTTTCGACCCCGAAAGCCGCAGTTTCCGTTTCATGCCCGGTCCCATCCTCTCGAACATTGTGCTTGCCGACGAAATCAACCGGACCACCCCCAAGGTGCAATCCGCCCTGCTCGAGGTGATGGCGGAGCGGCAGCTTACCATCGGCAACAATACCCACAAACCGCCGGAGCCGTTTTTTGTCATCGCGACGCAGAACCCCATCGAGAGTGAAGGCACCTTCCCCCTCCCCGCCGCGCAGCTTGACCGCTTTATGATAAAGCTCTCGCTCGGCTATCCCGACCGCGACGCCGAGCTTTCGATACTGAACGATACCCCCGCCGAGCTCGACCTGCTCAGTCTTGAACCGGCGCTTTCGGTTGACGCATTTCTTGCCCTCCAGGGCGCCGCTCAACAAATTTTCTGCCACCCCCTCTTGCGGGAGGCAATCGCCGATATTGTGCGCGAAACAAGGACGCACCGCGCCTTCACATTGGGGGCGTCTCCCCGCGCCGCGTTGCATCTTCTGTCACTGTCGAAAGCGCTGGCGCTCGTGAGGGGGCGCGCCTATGTTATCGACGACGATATTGCCCAGCTTGCCGTCCCCGCGCTTGCTCACCGCTTGCGTATCCGCGACACGAAATCAGGCGCTTCCAAAATCCTGCGGGAGATTACCCTTGAACGAATCGGCGCTCTTAAATCTTTTTGCTAAAGTGCCAGCGGCACTCGCACCAACAACGAAGGCACACGCAGCATTGGAGGTGTCAGTAGCAGTGTTTCCGAGTGGGGGGGGGGGGTAGGCAAAAAGATTCATGCGTCGCGTTTGGCAGCGCTTGCCTTGCTCTTTGCCGGTGCAGGTTTAATTCTAGGCAATGTGCGAAACGAAATCGTCTTAACTTTACTCGGGCTCCTCTTTTTATTTTTGCTGATATATACAGCCCTTGCGATTTTCGTGCTCGCGATAGCCCACAGAAAGAGCGCGTCCAAGCTCACGCCGCTCATCAGTCCCGCGAACAGCGCTCCCGGCAGCGCCGTCACGATACTATTTTTTTTGGGGGGGGATGGAGAAAAAATTGGAGGAAAAATTGGAGGAAAAATTGGAGGAAAAAAATTTCCGGCAATTTTAATTCGGTATATCATTCATCTATCAACAAAGGATAATAAAAAAATAAAACATATCTGTCCGCCTGATATATGGAAAACAGGTGAGGGGAAATTCGCCGTCCCGCTGCGCGGCGCATACTTCGGCAGCTATGATGAGCTGAGCATATCTGATGTGTTTGGTTTTTTTATACTGAGCTATACTATACCCTGCGGCAGCGGCATTCGCCTTTCTGTGATTCCCGCTTCGCTCGAGAGCGTTCCCCCTGCAAAAAGTTTTTCAGGCGGTAGCGCGCAACGCGATGAACACGAGCGTATCCGCACCGACGATCTTGTTGAGCATCGTCCTTACGTTCCCGGCGACGACCCTCGCCGCATCAACTGGAAACTCTATGGACATTCGGGCGACCTCTTTGTCCGTGAAGAAGACCGCGAGCCGCCGCCGCATTCAATACTTACCATGCTGGTATGCAGTGAAGTGAGCACGCTGACGAGCGGGCGGGAAGCCGTCGACCGGCTCTGTGAGTGCGCACTTGCCATCGCGGCGCAAAACATCATTGAGGGTGTTGCCGTTTTCTGCGGCGCGAACGGCGTGCAACCGGTCGAAGTCGGCATCGACATCATTGCTCAAACACTGAGCCTGCCGTTTGCGTTTACCGCGAAAGATGCCGAAAAAGGCGGGCTTGCATTGCCGTCAATCCTTGAACAAAAAAAAATACTGATTCTTGCGGCGCCGCATTTATTAGCTCAAAATACCAACACCACGCTGGATGCGTTTTTAGCAAGAAGAGCCGCGCAGCAGACCATAGAAATTTTATTTATATATACTGATGAAAACGCAAGCGGCTGCGCAGAGGCGTGTGCGCTTCAGTATTCACGCCTGGAGGGAGTTCATGCAAGCGCAATTAACAGTAGCAACGAGTGATAGCCGCGCCGCAAGAGCCGCGCTCCTCTTACGCTCAAGTGCGCTCTTCGGGGTGCTTTTTCAGTTGACGCTCTTCGCGGGGGAACTCAGCGACAGGCCTGTGTATATAGCGGCGCTCCTCTGCGCGATGCTGTCGGCGTTTGTCCTTGCGAAACGCGCCCTCAGGGCAATCCCCGCGATGCTCATCATCCTCGCCGTCCCCTTTATTGCGCGGCTCTTGATTGCGCTTCCCCGCTACTTTGTAGGCGACAACCTTACTCTGAGTATCCCCTTTGATTCATTGCTCCTGCATTACGACCGCAATAATTTTGTGAGTGCGCTGCCGTTCTATTATGCGGCGCTCAGCAGTTTTTTTGCGATGCGCAAGTTGAGTGTGCTGCGCTCGTGCGTCTTTCTTGATTGTATTGTTATCATCATCATATTCAGTATAGCAAAGAGCGCCGATATAGCGCTCTATAGTCTGCCCTTCGTCCGAATCAGTGTCTTTGCGCTTTTTCTACTTTTAGAATTAAGCGCGTTGATACTCTCTGTTCCTAAAGAAATGCTTGTTACCAAAAGAGAAACTATTGTTTCCTTTGCGCTGATTTTTCTCTTTGTGGTCGCCGGCGGTATATTCCTTCTCTTTAGTGCGCAGGGCGCCGCTTCGAGCGCGGGGGGGGGGGGCGGTGAAGGGAACGGGCTTATGCAGGCAAAGCTCTTTAATTTTGATATGACGCCCTTCCTCCAACTAGAAAATGAAATTAAAATGAATGATGAGCTGGTGTATATCGTGAAGCGTGATGAGAGCGAAACCATCGAAGAGCTTGCCGACGAGACTCATGTATTCATGCGCCGCTTTATATTATCACAGTATACCAGCCAAGGGAGCGACGGCGCAGCGAGTTTTACCCGAAGCGAAACTATAGATGAACAGGCGCAACGGGCGCTTATTCCCGCGGGCGAACTTTCACTGAACATACCGGATTATAAAAAAAGAGAAACCCTTAAACAGGAATACTATATCGTTAATATTGACGGCTCCGCATTTCTTGCGATGAATGAGGCGGCAAAAATAATTCCCTATCAGAATTATGATGTCTCGTCATTTAAGGGTATATATCGAGTTGATAGCGAGGTAAGCGACGCAAATAGTATAGACCTCTATATAAGCGCCGAAAAATATAAAAACGATACGGGCTTGGGGCTAAGCCGCGAAGAATTCGACTGGTATACTGATTATGCAAACGCAAAAGGCGGCATTACCAAGAGCGAGCAAAAAATACAGGAACTTGCAAAAAGCCTCACTGCGGACACTGATAACTATTTCGAGAAGACACTCGATCTCGTGTTGTATCTAAGCGATGGTGATTTTCGTTACAGCTTAAAGCCGGGTATTGCCCCCGACGGCGACCAGCTATCATACTTTTTGTTCGAGACAAAAAAAGGTTACTGTTCCTATTTTGCCTTTGCCCTCGCCTCGATGCTCCGTTCAATACAAATTCCCAGCCGCATTGTCGTAGGGTTTTTTCTCGACCCTGAAACAGAAAAACTCGGGTTTTATCCTATTCTTTCAAACATGGCTCACGCGTGGGTTGAAGTCTGGTTTCCCGAATACGGCTGGATTGAATTCGACCCGACAACAACCGAGATGGCGGCTGGTGAAGATTGGACTCTCTCTATGGGGGTGCCGCCGGATCTCTTCGAAAAACTGATGAAAGAGATTTTTGACAACCACGAAAAACTTCGTGCTAAGCCGCCTGTAGCCGAAGATGCAAAAGATTCTTTTTCAGAAATCGTAAAACAAACAATAGCCGCAGTCCAAAAAATTGGCGCGCCGCTTATCCTCATCCTCATCATTATTTTTATTGTTATACATATATATAAATACCGCCTGCTTGCTGTGTTTTCAAAACACCCCCGTTGTAAAGTGATGTTCCTCTGGAAAGATATTCTCTTCAGGCTTCGCATAAAAGGATATAAGCAAGCAAAGGACATAAGCGAAGGCGACTGGATTTTTTTGCTCAAGCCCGTCTGGGGCGAATTGATAAGCACACTATATAACAATGTATCACAGGCGCGGTATGCGGCGGAGTATTCAAACGATGATTACGACGCTTTTATCGCGGATTACAGCACATTCTCGAGGCTGTGGTTAGCGGTAAAAAGATTAAAAAAAATGAATCGCCCTTCTCTTATCAAAGGCAAGGCTGAACCCGCCTGTGGCGGATTAAAAAAAATTAAAACCAATATGAAAATTACTGCGCTGATTTTTGCCGCAATTTTTTTTGCGTCAGGCGATACGGCAACAAGCCAAGCCCCCCAACAGGATGCTGATACACTCTATATTGAAGCTGAAAAATCAATTAATGCTGAAAATTGGGAACGGGCTATCCAGCTCTTAAATGAGGGACGAGAAAAATATCCTGATGATTACCGCTTCCCGCTTGAACTTGGCACTATTTATGCAGAGCGTGAATTCTATAATCTTGCAAAAGAAGAATTTTTGATTGTTAATAGCTTGATGCCTGACAACGAGTATATTTTAGAAAAACTTGCATTGGTTGTAGGCAGCTTAAACGATTACCAAGCTGCCGCCGCGTATTACGAACAAATATTAGCGCTTGATCCTGAAAATATTGAGGTGCGGTCCGAATTAGCGTGGATGTATTTTAAGCTCCACCGCTTGGAGGAAGGCGAAGCAATATTACTTACGACCATTGCCGAATCCGGCTCTTCACCCCGATTAGCGATGATACTTGCTATCATATATTCAGATATGTTGAATTACGAAGCATCAAAGCAATGGTATGCCGATGCGATTGCAACTGCACGGGAGTTTAGTCTCTACGCTTTTGCCTCTGTGTCCTATTATAATTATTCGATACTTGAAAGTAGATTTTACCATTATCAGAATTCGTTTGAATTAGCGGAAAACTCACTTGCCATGGCGGAGCGGGATTCGGGGCACATGGCAAAAGGCGAGCTGCTGCTGCGCCGACTTGAGTTTGGGCGCGTCTTTGCCGAATTTGAAAACGCGTACCAACTGGACAAACGTTCGCCGCTCCCCAAATTGGGGCTTTCTCAGGCTTACTTGGTGGCAGGCAGATTAGAAGAGGCGCGCCTCTATGCCGAAGATTGCGAGCGGATAACCAATCATGCCTGGATGATAAACTTTGGTATTGACCCTGCACAATTTAAGAAAGAACTGAACGATATTCTCTATCAATGCTATCGCGGACTCTATAATCAGGAAAAATTGAAAGTAGAGGGAACAATAAAAGATACTTTTGTTGCATATAAAAATATGGCGCACTATTATTTTAAGTATCAGGTGCATAAAAAACTATACGAAAAGTGGACACTCGAAAGTGCGGGAAGTTATTCTATCGATACCATGGGAAGCCAGTATTTGGATGCTCTGCTTAACTACTATAGCGCATTTGGCGATTACCCGAATCGGGCTAAAATATATCTTGATAAATCTGAACAGTATGAGGCGGAAATAATTCCCGCATCTCGAAGCTCCTATATGTTTGAAAGAGGAAAACTCTTTCACGATGAAGTATTACTATCAAACGCCCTGTCCGCTTTTGATACGCTGTGGGAACGCGATATGATAGCCCAAACCAACGTAGAGTTATACACCATTGAAAAAAACAGGGGACAGCATACACTCAAATATACCATCGCCGAAGCGTTATACCTCTTAAATCCGGGCGCACTCAGGCAGGCGGGTATTAAACTTCCCGTTCAAATTGTTATTAATGCAAAAAATACCGAGTATAATAAAAAAATTAAAAAAAAATTACTGCGTGCCGGTTTTGAATCGCCTTCCGCAAAGAGCGCTTTTCAATGCCGCTTCACCCTTTCTATAGATTTAACAGAAAGCGGAGAAGCGCGCTGTTCGCTTGTCGATAGAACGAACGGTGCAGAGCTTGTCAGAACACGCTTCACCCTTGAATCAACAACAGGCGAAGCGCTTGCCGCGTTTGCAAACGAGGTAGCGGATGCCGTATTTAAAACGCGATAGATGTGTGAGGTAAATAAGATGTGCGCATTATTTATAGAAAATACAAAACGCTACGGGTATGATTTTATCGAAGGCGTTTTTTTGCCGCCAGGGAAAGATGAATACTATATCCGTAATGTGCAGGCGGCGCGATTGTATTGCACCGACGAGGCTCCAGATACCGACACCTTGCTTGGTGGCAGATACCGTCATCTGAGTGATGATGAAATAATATCTCTCAAGCAAAATGGTAATAGATGCGATAACTGGCACGATGTTCTCGTTACCACCAATTTTGAGTCTTCCATCGTTCGCCAAAATTATTTTGCAGGGCTCGTCCGCATAGGGGACGTAAAGCCGGGTCTATTAAAGTTTCACGATTTTGTGCTTCATGCGGGAATAACCGAATGCACGATTATCGCCTGTGATATAGGGGATAACTGCGCTATCCATAAATGCGCGTATATATCACATTATATCATAGGGCATAATGTCGTCCTCTATATGAATAACGAAATGGATACGACCAATCATAGCAAGGCGGGTGTCGGTATCGTCAAAGAGGGGGAAGACGAGGGAGTGCGCGTCTGGATCGACCCGATTAACGAAGCCGGCGGGAGAGGCGTGCTGCCCTTCATCGACATGATTTGCGCCGATGCTTACCTTTGGGCAACGAACCGTGATGACGCAAAATTGATGAGCGTCTTCAAAGATATTACTCAAAGATCATGCGACTCGAAACGTGGTTACTATTGTCTTATAGGGCATCACACGGTGATAAAACATTGCTTAATTATAAAAGATATGAATGTCGGAGAATATGCGTATATTAAAGGGGCGAATAAATTAAAAAATATTACGATTAAATCCTCTGAAGACGCAACCTCCCAAATTGGGGAGGGCGTTGAGATTGTCAATGGTATAGTCGGTTACGGCTGCCATGTGTTTTATGGATGTAAGGCGGTGCGCTTTGTGCTTGGCAACAACAGCAACCTCAAATATGGAGCGCGGCTTATCAACTCAATACTGGGGGATAATTCAACTATATCCTGTTGTGAAGTGTTGAATAACCTCGTATTCCCCGCCCATGAACAACATCATAATAATTCATTTTTAATTGCAAGTTTAGTGATGGGGCAATCGAATCTGGCGGCGGGCGCTACCGTCGGCTCGAACCATAACAGCAGGGCAAACGATGGCGAAATTATCGCGGGGCGCGGTTTTTGGCCCGGGCTTTCGAGCGCGTTAAAGCATAACAGTAAATTCGCGAGCTTCTGCCTGATTAGCAAGGGAACCTATCCCGCTGAACTCTGCATCGAACTGCCATTTGCGCTGGTAACAAGCAACGCGGAAAATACGCGCCGCGAAATTATGCCCGCCTACTGGTGGATGTATAATATGTATGCGCTTGAACGTAATAATTGGAAATACAAAACGCGCGATAACCGAACAATGCCGGGACAGTTTTATGAAAAAGAATACCTCGCCCCTGATACCGTCTTTGAAATTATCCGCGCTATATCGCTGATAGAACAGTGGACAAAAAAAAGCGAAGGTATCGAAGTCTACGCCCCCCCCTATCTTCTGGAACGAACAAAACAAGCGGTGCGCATTATCAAAAGCCGCGAAGCGCTGAAAGCATACCGCGAGATGCTCACCCTTTATGCAGTCAAGACAATCGTCCACTTTTTTGCTGATGCCGCCATCCCCGCTGCTCACTTTGACTCATTTAAATCATTTCAAAAAAAGAATCGCCCTTCGCTTACCAAAGGCAAAGCTGAAAGTGCCTTAGGCACTGCCTGTTGCGGGAATCGCCCTTCCCTTGCAAAAGGCAAGGATGAAACAGCCTGTGGCTGTTTGAAGTGGGAAAATCTTGGGGGACAGCTTGTTCCTGAATATAAGGTGAGTGTGTTAAAAGATAAAATACGCGACGGGCAGTTACAATCATGGGAAGACATTCATAATGAGTATGCTCGTTTGCAGAGTGAATATCAGTATGATAAAGCATTAAACGCCCTGCACGTTCTGCGTTTTTTGAGCGCGGGGAACAATAATCAGGATATAGACATCGATGCGGAACAATGGAATGTGTTCGTTAATGAAGCAATTCGTATATGCGGGTATATCGAGGAACAAGTCTATATAACAAAATGTAAAGATTATGACGACCCCTTCCGCAATATTACCTACAAAAATGACGCGGAGCGCGATGCCGTTGTCGGTAAACTTGAAACCAATTCTTTTATCCTTTCCGTTCGTGCGGAATGTAAACAAACAATCGCCATGCTGGAAGGCAGTCTACAATAACATCGCGCGATGCCTGACGGGGGGGGGCGCAGAGACTAAAAAAACATGCAGGTCTAAGACGGTGCAAGATTGCCGCGGATGAGTTAATCAGTGTGCTCTTAGATTTGATAATCCCAGAACACTTCCTGCATCAGCTCGGTGCAGCTGATGTCTTGGCAGTCCCCGCATTCCTGTTTGCTTGTAAAGCGGAGTTCGGGGTTGCGCATACTTACGCGCGTTCCGGCGGGCACCGACTTGGTAACGAAGGCATTGCTACCGATGACGGTGCCTTTGCCGATAACCGTAGCGCCGCCGAGTATCGATGCGCCCGAATAGATGGTAACGTTATCCTCGATAGTCGGGTGCCGCTTGACCGACTTCAGCGCCTGCCCGTCCCGCGTCGAAAGAGCGCCGAGGGTTACCCCCTGATAGACCTTCACATTGGTGCCGATGATCGTCGTTTCGCCGATGACAATACCCGTCCCGTGATCAATAAAAAAATGATGCCCGATGGTCGCGCCCGGATGGATGTCAATGCCGGTGATATTGTGCGCATACTCAGTCATGATGCGGGGAATCAGCGGGACATCGAGCAGGTAGAGCACATTGGCAAGCCGATTTACCATAATCGCGTAAATACCCGGATACGATGAAATGACCTCATCTTTGCTATTTGCCGCCGGGTCGCCGTCAAAAGTCGCATCCACATCGCTGGCAAGAAGCCGCCGCACATCGCTGAGCCTCGATAAAAATTCCAACACAACCCCATCAGCATTGTGCGAAAAATCCTCTTCACGCAATCCAGCGGCATCCTTACGATGCCTCAGCGCCCGTTCAACCTCTTTCGTCAAATCAAAAATCACCTCTTCAAGCAATTCGCCGGTATGATATTCAAGAAAATCAGAGGAAATATTTTTTTTGCCGAAATAGCCCGGAAACAGAAGCTGGCGGAGTTTATCAATCACATTGATAATCGCCGAACGGTTAAGCTGATACGCATAATCATACTTTATCGAATGTTCGCACTCATGGTAATTCAGCATGAGTGCATTGATAATTGACTTTAACTGGTGGGTGTTCTCTTTCTGCATAATGCCTCCCCAGAAAATATAACCCCTTCCCCCTTATCCAGTCAATACCTTGAGCAAGGGTGCACTTCCAAATTCGGGGTAAATCAGGTAGGCGCTATGGAAATCTCCAGTATAAGGAGGGGGAAGTCTCCCCCTA
>JAITNZ010000015.1 GCA_031290205.1 Spirochaetaceae bacterium | reverse complement strand
GGCGCGCTGATAACGCCTTCTGAACAGCGGCTTTCGCTGGCGCTACGCCGTGCTAGATTAATTGCGTAAACACCCTCACCGGTTCGGGTGCAATTATCGGGCGAGGGGTCGACTCCCCCCTCCTTATACTGGAGATTTCCATAGCGCCTACCTGATTTACCACGAATTTTGAAGTGCACCCTCGCTGAAGTACCCCGCTATACAAAGAGGGCGGCGGGGTGGTATGCTAAGAGCAGACAGAGAGATATTAGTTTGATGATTAAAAAATTATTGATAGCGAATCGCGGCGAAATCGCGGTGAGGATAATCCGCGCGTGTAAAGAAATGGGCATCGAGACTGCCACCGTCTATTCTACTGCCGACAAGGACAGCCTCCACGTGAAGATGGCGGATTGCGCCGTCTGCATAGGTCCGCCGCCTTCGGCAAAATCGTATCTGGTTAAAGAAAACTTGATTGAGGCGGCGATAAAAACCGGCTGCGAGGCATTGCATCCGGGCGTCGGCTTTCTGTCGGAAAACGCCGCCTTTGCTCGCGCCGTCACGGAGGCGGGGCTGGTCTTTATCGGTCCCGCCAGCGAGGTCATCGCGCTGCTCGGTGACAAGGTGAAGGCGCGGGAGACGGCAAAGCGCTTCGGGCTGCCGATAACGCCGGGCACGGAAGGCGCCGTCTCGAGTGTGGAGGAGGCGCGGAAAGCCGTTGAAATGCTAGGGCTTCCCGTCATCATCAAGGCGGCGGCGGGCGGCGGCGGAAAGGGCATGAGGATAGTCCGCGCCGAGAGCGAGATTGCATCAAACTTGCAAATTGCTATTGCCGAAGCACAGGCGAATTTCGCGGACGGGCGGGTGTTTATCGAACGCTATGTCGAGAATCCCCGCCATGTTGAGTTGCAGATTTTATCCGATGGCGTAGGCAATGTCGCTGTGCTTGGCGAACGGGACTGTTCGGTGCAGCGCAATCATCAGAAGCTGATTGAGGAGAGCCCGTCGACGGCGGTAAACGACGAGATGCGCCGCGTGATGAAAGAAGGCGCCGTGGGGATGTTCCGCGAGCTGCACTATACCGGCGCGGGCACCATCGAATTCCTCGTCGAAGCCGAGCGAAATCAGTTTTATTTTATGGAAGTGAATGCCCGCGTGCAGGTTGAGCATCCTGTCAGCGAGTTGGTAAGCGGCGTGGATATTATCCGTGAACAGATACTCGCCTGCACAAGCGCTGCGATGGATATAACGGCTGATACCATCCGCCTGAACGGGGCGGCTATCGAGTGCAGGATAAACGCGCTTTCGCCGGGCAAAATTAGCGCGCTGGAAGTTCCCGGCGGACCGGGCGTGCGCTTCGATTCATTTTTATACACAGGCTGTATGGTGCCTCCATACTACGACTCGCTTGTCGCAAAACTGATTGTCCATTCACCAACGCGGGAAAGAGCAATCGAACGCATGAACCGCGCATTGGGCGAGCTATGTATCGAAGGGATTGTAACAAATCGCGACGAACAGATGAATATAATCAATCACCCGGTATTCAGGTCGGGCAAATTCGGCACGAGCTTCATCGAGGAAGAAATGGGGCGCTAAATCGCCCTTTTGATAATGAATGCAAGGATTAAACCGCCTGTGGCGGATTGAGGTAAACATTGAGCAAAAATGATGTGTGCCCGCAGTGCGGGGCGAGTAAAAATGAAAACGAGATGGCTGCTGCGCTATTTACCTGCCCCTCGTGCGGGCATCATTACCGGATGGAGCCGGCGGATAGAATCAACTATATCGCCGACGAGGGCAGCTTCAAGGAATTTTCCGAGAATGTAAAATCCTCGAATCCTATTGATTTTTTAAGCTATGAAGAAAAACTTTCCGAAGCGGAAACGAAAACGAGTATGAAGGAAGCAGTTATCACCGGCACCTGCACCATTGAGGGCAAGCCCGCAGTACTCGCCCTCATGTCGTTTAACTTCATGGGCGGCTCGATGGGCTCGGTGGTAGGCGAAAAAATTTCGCGCTCACTTCTCAAGGGCGCCGCCGAGGGGCTTCCCGTGATTATCTATGCGACATCGGGCGGGGCGCGCATGCAGGAAGGCGTGTTCAGTTTGATGCAGATGTCAAAAACATCCAGCGCCGTCGCCGTGCTTAGCAAAGCGGGCGTCCCTTATTTTGTGGTGCTCTGCGACCCCACCACCGGCGGCGTTACCGCATCATTCGCGATGCTTGCCGATGTGATCATCGCCGAACCGGGCGCCCTAATTGGTTTTGCCGGTCCCCGCGTCATCGAAGGCACGATACGGCAGAGCCTACCGGACGGCTTCCAACGCGCCGAATTTCAATTAAAACGCGGCTTTGTCGACATGATAGTCAAACGTAGCGAACAGAAAGCGTTGCTATCGAAGTTGATTGATTTACACTAAGAGTAGGGAGCGGGGAACAGGGAACAGGGAGAAGATTTTAGGTTGAAATCGTTCTTCACTCCTCACTTCACTGTATTCTTGCATATCTCAAGTTCAAAACCCGCTGCCTTATACCAGGTCACTCTTCCCCCGTTCCCCTTCTTCAACACCGATACTCCCGCGCTTCCCCCGAAAAGGGGTCGAAAAACTGAATGTACGCGGCTTTTAACGCAAGGGCGCCGCCGATGTTAGCGCCGCCGTAGAGGGGGTCGTTTACTATGGGGAAGCCGAGCCAGGCAAGATGGCAGCGGACCTGGTGGCGGAATCCCCGCGTAAGCCTGATGTGGAATTTTTTTTCTGCACCCTCACCCTCACCCTCGCTCATCGAAAGAACCTCAGTTTTATACTTTTTACCGGCGCCTGTTTTTTTACTTTTTTCTTCACTGACTGGGCGGACGGCACGTCTGCCGGGACCATAGGCGCGGAAGGCGGACTCTATCGTAAACGGCGCAGGCGGTAAACTAGCCGCAAACGGGGGGAAACCGGCTGGTTTCAGCGTCTGTTTCGAGGATACGGCGTCATATTCTTTGACGAACAAACCCTCCGCCTGCTGGCGCGAAAGGCTCTGAAAGGCAGCTTCGTTTCGTGCGGCAAGAACGAGCCCTTCGGTTTCGAAGTCCAGGCGGTGGAGGATGCCGCCTTCGATGTTCTTTTTGCCATGCACCAGCGCTATTTCGGGAAAGCGGCTCGCCGCCTCTTCGAGCAGGGTGCCGCCCTCACCGGCTTTTAGGGGAACGGTGTGCATGGCATGCGGTTTATATAACACGAGATAGTCGGGAGCTTGTGCAACAATGCCTATCATTTGACGTTTCCTTGAACGAGTATAGCATTAAATGTTTGTTTGTGCCATTGAAGAAAAATCACTCTAATCACTCTAAGGACTCAGAGGGCGCCAAAGGCGCTTTTACCTTGCTTTTGGTAAGCGGCTTATTTCATGGTGAAAGGTTATATAATTACAGTTCATCACCAGCACACATGGGAAGTTGCCGGGCGAGCGCATTAAGAATTTATCCACAGATTGCCACAGATTAACACAGATTTTCACTCAGCAATTTTCTTCATCTGTGTTAAGCTGTGTGTATCTGTGGACATTCTTCTTCGGCATTTTCAAATTGTCCGCGAATGGACGCGAATGTACAGGAATAATCATAAAATATCCTTATGAATTCGCGATTTCTTTGCGTCATTCGCAGACTTTCTTTTGCGTCCATCCGCAAAATCTGCGGACTTTCTTGATTTTTTCATTTTAATGCGCTCGCCCTGTGGGAAGTTGGCGGAGGTATTGAATGTTTTCCTCCTCTCTGATACAATTTTCCTTAAATAGAGTGCATCACAAGGAATCTTAATATGGAAACAGTCGCTTGCAGCGCAAAAATTGACATTACCAATGTCGTATGCCCCATCACCTTTGTAAAGGTAAAAGTGGCGCTTGAGGAGCTGAATGACGGTGAGCGTTTGGAAATCCGCCTGAACGACGGTGAGCCGATTCAGAATGTTCCCCGCAGTTTGAAGGACGAAGGGCATAAGGTTGCCGGCGTTACCAAAAATGACGACGGGACATTCACCCTCATCGTGGTGAAAGGGGGCTTGCAATGAGTCTGAATGACGAACAGCTTGAACGGTATTCGAGGCATATCTTGCTCAAAGAAGTGGGCGTGAAGGGGCAGAAAAAAATTGCCGATGGGAAAGTGCTGATAATCGGCGCGGGTGGGCTTGGCGCACCAGCGGCTATGTATCTTGCGGCGGCTGGTGTCGGGACCATCGGTATCGCCGATGCAGATGTCGTCGATTTGTCAAACCTCCAACGGCAGATCATCCACTCGACCCCCGACATTGGCAAGGCAAAGGTCCAGTCGGCACAAGAAACTATCAACGCGATGAACAGTGATGTTGATGTTGTTACCTATCATGACTGGATAAACTCAGAAAATATTACCGACATTATCAAAGACCGCGATTATGATTTTATCATCGACGGCACCGATAACTTTCCCGTTAAATTCCTCATTAACGACGCCTGCGTGATGCTGAAAAAACCCTTCTCCCATGCGGGGATCATCCGCTTCCAGGGACAGCTTTTAACCTACGTTCCACAAGAGGATAAGCCGGTTCCTTGCTACCGTTGCGTATTTCACAGCCCACCGCCGCCCGATGCGGTTCCCACCTGCCGCCAAGCCGGCGTGTTAGGGGTGATGGGCGGCGTCATCGGCACCTTGCAGGCGACGGAGGCGTTAAAGTATCTTTTGGGCTTGGGCAATCTGCTCACAGGTTATCTGTTGACATATAACGCGATAACGATGGAGTTCCATAAAGTCGCTGTTTCGCATGACAGCAAATGCCCCGTCTGCGGAGAGCATCCCGAAATTACAACATTGATTGATTATGACCAAGCCGTGTGTGATCTAAATCATTAAGGGGGGGGGGGGGGGGGGGGGACAATATTTGCAATGATGAATGAGCA
>JAITNZ010000005.1 GCA_031290205.1 Spirochaetaceae bacterium | reverse complement strand
CTGAACAGCGGCTTTCGCTGGCGCTACGCCGTGCTAGATTAATTGCGTAAACACCCTCACCGGTTCGGGTGCAATTATCGGGCGAGGGGTCGACTTCCCCCCAGCACTGCCGATTTACCCAGAATTTGGAAGTGCACCCACCATTTCTAAAGGGTCCACAAGAATGGGGGAAATGAGGTATACTGAGCAGAAAACTATGAATTGTTCGAGTGACCCAAATTACTATCTTGACCCTGTTTTATCGGAATGTCGGGAGCGGAAAGCAAATAATTGTAAGCCATTTGACGAAATTATAAAATTATAGTAATATAGAGCTGGGAGCGTCGCGCGGCAAGATAGCAATTCCTTATACACCCAACCCGCTGACGGCCGTCGGCGCTCCTTTTAACTTTTACAGTCAACTACTCCGAGATTGTAATAATGAGGGAGAATTGTGGGCGGGCGTCTCTGTCCAGCATCATGTCGAGATCGCTGCCCGACTCTTCTGCCGCGCCCTGCTGAAAATCGTTTGCAGGCGGCTCAAATAGTATATGTTATCTTGTTATTACTCAGTTCGATGTGTTTTTCGGCAATCAACCTGTTGACGCTTTCGCGTATCTTCTCCTCTTCGATGCTCTGGGCAAAGTGCGAATAGAGCTGGTTGATAAGCGTTTTTTCCTTCCGGGGGCGCTTGGCTTTTTCCCGCGCCGTCTGTTCCGTTAAGTAGCCGAATATCCTCATGTACGATTCATCGTCAGCTACGGGGATATTTTGCGACAGATTTTTTTGGGGAGGGGCTAAATGCGGAGGCGGCGCGGATGCCGTTTGCTGCACAGGCGGCACGGGGGGGGGGAGGGGCGTCCGAGTCCGCCTCGCCTTCGGTTCAGTCGGTTTTGCCGTCTTCTTGGTATCCTGAAAGGTGCGCCGCTCGATAAAGATGCCCTTATCGCTTAAGTGTTTGATAAGCGGGTCGTAACCGGTATCATTCGAATGAATGATGATCTTGCCGGTTTTAATATCTTCGATATGCTTACCAAGATAAAATGTGATGAAGAAATCAAGCGCGTTCGGTCCGCGACCGGGCACCTTTATCAGCTCTATCGACGATACTTTGCCGAACAATTTTTTTGCGAAGGCAAACGCCTTGTCGTCCTGCGTTAAGCCGACAAGAATAAATAATCGAGTTTCGGGTGAAAGCAGCTCATCATTTATCTTCTGAACATTCTCGAAATCAATAAAAATACAGTTACCGTTCATGGATTTTCCTTTCCTTTTGTTAGTTTTGTTGCGTTAATAAATGCTTTGAACAAGGGGTGGGGCGCTATGGGTTTGGACTTGAATTCGGGGTGGAACTGGACGCCTACGCCCCAGGGGTGGTCGGGCCATTCGACACATTCGACGAGGCTGCCGTCGGCGGTGAACGCGCCCAGAATCAGTCCCGAACCGGTCATCTCGACGAGGTATTTGTTGGCAAATTCATAGCGGTGGCGGTGGCGCTCCCAGATGCTTTTGTCGCCGTAGGCGGCTTGGATATGGCTGCCCGCTCGGATAAGCGTCTCGCTCTTCCCCAGCCGCATCGTCGCTCCCATGTTGCCGGATTTGATGATGTCGACCTGCTCTTCGAGGAGGCTTACCACCGGATGCTTGGTGCTTTCGTTAAACTCCGTCGAGTCGGCGTCGTCCCATTTCAGCACCGAGCGCGCCCATTCGATGACCATGATCTGCATCCCCAGGCAGATGCCGAGGTAGGGCGCCTTGTTTTGCCGCGCCCATTGCGCAGCCTTGACCATGCCGTTGATGCCCCGACTGCCGAAGCCGCCCGGCACGAGGACGCCGTCCACCGGCGAGGAGCCGTTCGCGCCAAGAATGGTTTCGGGGTCGTCCGCCTCTTCGAGCAGCGCCGAATCGACTTTGACGAGCTCGACTTCGACGGCATTGGCAAGCCCTGCATGAAAGAGCGCTTCATAGACTGATTTATAGGCATCATGCAGCTCCATATACTTCCCGATGATGCCGATTCGCAGCTTCCCCTGCCGGCTGTGAAACTGCTCCATCATCTTTGTCCATGGCTTGAGGTTCGCGTGCCGGATCGCCACGCCCATCTTTTCCAGCACGACCTGGTCCAGCCCCTGCTTTGAAAATATGAGCGGCAGCTCGTAAGTCGTCGTGCTCACGTCGAACGAGACGAAAACGGCTTTCAACTCAACATTGGTAAAGTTTGAAATCTTCATCCGCGTCGGATCATCGAGCATCACCGGAGCGCGGCAAATCAGCACATCAGGCTGAATCCCCTGCTCCTGCATAGCCTTGACCGAATGCTGCGTCGGCTTCGTCTTCAGCTCGCACTGAGCGACTTCGGGAATCAGCGTGAGGTGGACGGAAAGTGCGTTCGTCCGCCCCTGCTCGTTAATCATCTGACGCGCCGCTTCGAGGAAGGGAATCGACTCGATGTCGCCGACGGTCCCGCCAATCTCGACTATCACCACGTCCGTGTCGGGGTCTTCCTTGGCAACCGCCATGATGCGCCCCTTAATCTCGTCGGTAATGTGGGGAATTACCTGAATCGTCCGTCCGAGGAAGCGCCCTTCGCGCTCCTTTTCGATAACCGCCTTATAAATCTGCCCTGTCGTGATAGAGTTCGCCCGCGAGAGGGGGCTCTGCGTAAAGCGCGCATAGTTGCCCAGGTCGAGGTCGGTTTCCGCCCCGTCGTCCGTTACGTAGACCTCGCCATGCTGATAGGGGTTCATCGTCCCCGCATCAACATTGATGTAGGGGTCGCACTTGACCATGCGGACATTGAGCCCGCGTCCCTCCAGAAGGGCGCCTAACGAGGAAGCGGCGACCCCCTTCCCCAAGCTCGAACAGACACCGCCCGAAACAAAAATAAACTTGTTCATTATGAACTTCGCTCCCAGCTCAATACTACTGCACAATTAACAATTTATCTAGTCGCCACAAACGCTTTTTTTCAAATCTGCTATTGACAAAAAATTCAAACTCCGGTAGAATGAACTCAATAGGTTTCAAGGGAACGGGGTGCAAATCCCCGAGTCGCCCGGAACTGTAATCGGTGGAGCGTTTGGCGCTCACGGTGTTCGGCAAAAACAGCCACTGTCTTGAAAAAGGCGGGAAGGCTTGCCGGAGATTGGACCGTAACTCAGGAAACTTTGGCCTATAGATGTTTTGATTTTTGGCTTCGTGGAGAGGGCCTGAAACAACCGTTACTGCTAGTTTTATTCGGTTTTTTCTGATTTTCACAGCAAGGAGTGATCCTATGTTACTGGATACCAGTGGCGGACTGTGCGGTAAAACTACTGCGGTAAAAAAATATTTTCCTCAACAGCGCTACGCCCCCCACAGGCAATTTATCCTTTTTTCCTCATACCTTTTTTGGACCTTGTTTCTTAGAGCGTCAAAGCGACTCCGTCGGGTTACTAGCAGTATTCGAACGGAGAAGCCGAGACGCTCTTTTATTTCCGCCTCAGGCGGTTTCAGCCTTGGTGCCTCAGGCACTTTCAGTTTGGTAAGAGAAGGGCGATCCATTCACTTGGGCTTGAATTGAACCGAATATTTCAGAAAAAAGGAGGTAACGCCAGGATAACAAAACAGACCCACACTGGCAAAGGCGGCAATTTTTGCGATTTTGGTAATGGCACTTAAGGCGCAAAAAGCTGTCTGAGTCAGACAGTAAGTTAAAAAGTAAAAGGGGAAGACTTTAGTTTGAAGGATAGTTTTTTGCTGTGAGTTTTGGTTTGAGTGATTGAAGAAGAGCCTCACGCGAAGACGCAAAGATTATTTTTTTTTGGGGGGGAATATTTTAGTTTGAAGGAGTTAGGAATGAAAAATAAATTTATTATCTGGAAACAAGCTAAGCGCTCAGCAAGTAGCAAGCAAACTAAAGGCAGCTCGATTGGTAAACAACAGCGCGTTCTTACTAAAACGCCTTTTACCTTTTACCTCTTCCCTCTTCCCTTTTACCTTATCTGTTACCTTATCTGTTACTTATTATTTTGTCCCCCTGCCTTTGCTCAGGATGATACCGAGAGTGAAATCACGAGTGAAATAGACATTATAAGCGAAACCGAAAACATCAGCGAGCACGACGGCAGCCAATCAGAACCGGCGATAGCTGCTGAACCTGAAATCGCCGCAGAGCCGGAACCCGACGGAAGCCAGCCAGAACCGGCGATAGCTACTGAACCTGAAATCGCCGCGGAGCCGGAACCCGACGGCAGCCAATCAGAACCGGCGATAGCTGCTGAACCTGAAATCGCTGCGGAGCCGGAACCCGACGGCAGCCAGCCAGAACCGGCTGTGGCGGCGGAGCCAAAACCCGACCGCGACCCCGAAGGCAGCCGGTTGAAACTACCAGAGGCTGCGGCGGAGCGAAAGCCTGACGGCGAACCGGAAGCAAGTCCGTTGAAACCGCCTGAAGCGGCGGCGGCGGAAGGGGAGCGGTGGTGGGAGGCTTCGAGTTTGGAGCCGTTGAGTGTGAGTGTCGGTATCGAGGGGAATAATAATAATCCAAACGGGGGTGCGCTGGGGTTTATGGTAGCGGGGCATTACCGCGTGTTTCCTCGCTTTGAAGCGGGGTTCCGCATGGGTTTGAGCGCTAACTTCGAAAAGTCAAATACGCTCGACGCGGTGGCGCTGGCTCGGTTCATCGTCCCGCGCGCATGGTTGGGGCAGTGGCTGAACGGGCGTCTACACCAGTTTGCCTTGTTCAAAAATATGGAGCTCTATGGGCAGCTTGGTATCGGGATAAGCGGCGTTTTCATGTATCAAAAAACCGCCGCGCTCTTTTTAGCCGAAGGCGCCGTCGGCGTGCGCCTCCCGATACAACAGTTCTATATAGAACCCTATGCACGTTTCGGCATTCCGTTCTTATGGGGAGCAGGGGTGATGGTTGGGGTTCAAGGGAAGAGGTAAAAGATATTATCGGCTGTATGCCGTTGATATATAAAATTTTATTTATAGGAGTAAAGAAAAATGAAAGGACAATTGAAATTGGTTTTGCTGCTTGCGGCAATTGGGATTATTGGCGGGGGTGTTTTTGGGGGCTGTGTAAATGGGCTTGTACCGGAACAGCCGAAAGTAAACTCCTTGGAAAGTAGCAACGATGATTGGACTCTGGTAAGGATCATTCGCTTGGTAACAACATTCAACGAACCGGCGACATTGAGTTTTTGGACTATTCCGGCTAGTAGACGAAGCGCGGCATTGAGCGTTACCGGCGACGGGCAATTTGCCTACAAGCTCTATGTTACTGTGTTTGATACCGAGATGCTGGTGAGTGAGGGCACGGTAACTGTTAGCGACGACGACACAAGGTTTAGTTTTGTGTCTGTTGCTCATAACACATTTAACGGCGGAATCAATGAACAAATCTTTACGTTTGAAGGCGGCGTGGTTCCGCCAGACAGCAATTATGATAGGGACACCGTTCCCTTTCAAGCGGCGGCAGTTCCGACTAACGATGAGCCGCTGATTACGGTCAATTCGCTTTCTCTTAATTCCGCAACTTTAACATTGGCGCCTGACGGGACGGCAACGTTGACGGCAACCATAGACCCGCCGACTGCGGCAAGCGCTCTATTTTGGTCATCTAACCGGCCGGCTATCGTTAGTGTTAGCGGCGACGGACAGATACAAGCACTCGGTGAGGGACAGGCAACAATCACCGTAACGGCAGGCGGCAGGCGAGCCGAGTGCGTTGTCGATGTCCTAGTGCCCGCTGTTCCCGGACTCTTTCTTGAAGAAGACAACGCATCAGCGCAAATAGATTTATCAGCAAGTTCGGGGACTTCGCTACTTGCTAAAGCGGTTTTCTGGCTCAACACAAATCCCGGCACAGGTCAATATCCAAGCGGGCATGACGTAAATTATCGAATTTTATTGGGTGATGCTGAAGGCGAAACCACATCCGGCGGCTACACTCTTTCAAAAGATATTACGGTTACGCTGGAGGCGCTAAAAACGGCGGAGGAGGAAGCGGCGGGAGGGTCTGCCGAAGCTGCCGCCGGAGTTATTCACATGACCGGGCAGGGCGCGTTGTTTACCGTTGTCGGTACTGGCACGGACATAGTGCCGCATCTGATTTTGGGTGAGAATATTACACTAAAAGGGAATGCTACTAATACTGCAGCATTAGTTGTTGTTGGTGTTTCCGACGCCTCAAAAAAGGGAAACCTCACCATGCTGGACGGCAGCCGGATAACCAGTAATACGACTACCGGAGACGGTGGCGGTGTTAGAGTTTTAGCATCAGGCACTTTTCTTATGATAGGTGGCAGCATTGATAACATCAAATCAACCTCCAATACAGCGAACGGTGGTGGTGTAGCTAATCTTGGGATATTTACCATGACCGGAGGGTTTATCAGAGATAATATCGCAGGAAACAGTTCGACAAGTAGCGCGATTTTGGGCGGAGGTGTTCATTCCAATTCTGCCGGCATCTTTACAATGACAGGCGGTACCATCAGCGGGAATAAATGTCAGACGAGCGGCAATAGCAGCGGCGGTGGCGTGTATGCGTATACGTTTACGATGTCAGGTGCTGCGGTAATCGCAAACAACGAGGCAAAAAGAGGCGGCGGAGTCAGGATGGATGCCAATGCTAATGCTTTGTTCAAGATGGAAGGCGGCACGATTAAAGGAAATAAAGCGTTATTAGGCGCCGGTGTTTTAAGAATGACTAACGGAAAGTTTGAAAAGAGCGGAGGTACTATATACGGACTTAATGAAGGGGATGACTCAAATTGTGGTATGGAAGGGGCAGCAACTTCAGGGGGCGCTGCTATTCATGCGATACAGATAATGTCCAGCACCTCTGCGACGACCTATTTTTATGACAACACAGCGGGACCAACCGTAATTCTTAATGGCGCTAATAATAACGCGGGGAATTGGCAGCAATAGCGCATTAAATGATACGGGTTTTAGAGGCTTAACAAACTGTTGAAATAAATTATATGGAGGTAAACATTATGAAATATGGATAGAAAACGAAAGGTTGTTTTCGTGCAAGCGAAATTACCTATCACGGTGCCGCTCGGATTTATCGGTGCGCTTTATTATTGCTCATGCAAGGTGTCATGTACAACACCAAAATTAAAATATGGAGGATAATATGAAAAATATTATTCAACTCAAAAAGATGGAAGGTTTAAGAAAAAAACTCATCTCCATCTCGACATTGTTCCTGTTTGCAGGAATGATTCTTTTTAGCGCTTGCGAAAATATTGCAAGTGGAGCAGACGGAGCTTCAGTAGGTAAGTCTGGGCTTACATCACGGTCGATTTTTGGTGTAGGTGACCCCATCCCTATTGCCAATGCGGCGCAACTGGCTCTTATCGGTACTGACCCGGATGATTATCCCTCTGACGGCGACTATATTCTTACCGCCAGTTTTCCTTTAGTGGATTGGACGCCGATTTGCGACCCTGGCGAAACAGAACCGTTCACCGGCACTTTTGACGGCAATGGGGAAACCATCACGATACGTAGCTTCAGCGATGCAGCTTTGGACAGCGATTACCTCGGTATCTTTGCGGCAAGCGCTGCCGGTGTCACTCCTGCTACTTTGATACAAAACCTGAACGTGGAATTTACAAATGACCCGATCTATACTGACACAGCGTTGTATTTTGGCGGGGTAGTGGCAAACGCAACAGCCACAAGGTTTAACAACATCATAATAAGCGGCGACCTTGCGGTCTACCATACCGGCACGAGCGCTACAAACTTTTATGCGGGCGGCGTTACCGGTTATGCGACAAGCTCAACATCCAGCAATGTTTCCATTATCAACAGCATACACGTCAATGCAAGTATGCCTGCCGCTGTATCCCCTGCTCAGGCAAATAATGTATATCTGGGCGGTATTGCAGGGTACGCGAACGGCGGAGGTATCGCAACCAGCGCATCCCATTCGGTGATAGGCGCAAGAAGCGATAACACAGCCGCTTATGCTGGTGGTCTGCTCGGCTACGGCGCGGATATTGCTATAACAAACGGCGTGAACACAGGCGAGATTATTTCTTATGGACCTGGTTACAGTACATCGGGGGGCGGTATCGCCGCTTACATCACTCACAGCACCGTTACGAATTCTTACTCGACGGCTCCTGTCTCTGTTACCGCCAGATCGGTAGATTTCGGTTGGGATGACTCATGGCAAGTTTATGCCGGAGGCTTAGTTGGCTATTCAGGCGGAACGAGCGCCGGTCCTAGTGTTATAACAAAATGCCATGCAGAGGGAGACATCCTGCTCTGGTCGGAAGCCCCCTTCCCCTATGCGGGAGGGCTGGTAGGTTATAACTACGGGTATAACGATTTTACGAACCCGCCGAGCAATGGCAGCCGCATATTACAATCATACGCGACTGGAATTGTTTACGCGTACTCTCAACCTGATACCACTACCGCTCCTAACTTTGGCGATATACCCTACGCAGGTGGGCTCGTGGGTTATAGTTCCGTAACGGGTAGTCTTATTGAAAATTGCTATGCTACAGGAAAAGTTTATGCCGAAACGATAGGAGAATACGCTTGGGCGGGCGGCATTATCGGCGGCAACGCCCAGGATTCCGTCGTTTCCAAATGCTATGCAACCGGAGATGTAAATGTTCTTACCAGTTCATTTCTCCCCCTCTACGCACCTGAAGACGCGAAGCCGGGACCAGCGGGCGGCGGTATAGCCGGATATAATTACTATGGGACAACGACGGCAGGCACTGTGGTTGAGGATTGCGCCGCGCTCAATTCATCAATTTATGGTACAAAAACCGGCTCAGAATCGATATTTATGCTTCATCGCGTAGTTGGCGATTTAGGAGTTGCCGATCCTAGTGTTACCCCACCCGTTACACAGGGAACTCTGAGTAATAATATCGCAAATAGGGGGATGCTCATTTACCCCACGATAACGGTAATCCCCGGACCAAACTTGGTTGACGGAGATGACACAGCGGCAGAGCCTGACCAAACAGATTATGAAAACATTTTGCACTGGAACTTCTCGACAATCTGGACCATGAATGGCGGAGGCGGCTATCCAGTTTTGCAGTAACAGAATGATTACATGATAAGGACGCAGGTGCGGGGAGGGATCTGCTTCCTTGTCATGCTATTTTTTAGTGGCTTCGCATGAGGAATCGACGAGGGATGTGTTTACACTGATATTATCGGCATAGCCGTTGATATATAAATTTTTATTTTAGGAGAAAAACTATGAAACGTTTACGAAAAAATTATTTCGGCTTGCCGCTTGGGCTTGTTGCTTGCGGCGCCCTCCTCTGTTTTGCGAGTTGCACCAATCCGATAGCAGATAATACAACGGGGAGGACAGCAGAGGAAGAACAAGCATGGGAAACCGCAGAGATGGCACGGGCGGAGGCGCTCTTCATCCTCGCTGCTTTCGATTTTGAACAGGATGAACTGATACCCGAAACGACCGCTTCGTCAGTCCCCGCCAATATCTTAGCAGGGAAATTCTTTGTGTCCGAAACCGAAAGCGCCGGTATTAGCTATACTTTGGTTGACGGGCAGGGTGCGGTGGATAACAGATCTTTTAGTATTACAGGCGACACCCTAAAAATAGGCGGCAACGTTTTAGAACTGGGTAGTTATTATATCCGCGTAAAGGCGCAGGATGCCTACGATAATATTGTAAGCAAGATGTTTACGGTGATAGTAGCCCGAACTCCATCAACACCCAAACAGGCTCCGCTCGTCTATCCTAATGTTATCGGCGCCATAGGCTCAGGCAATAATAAACTAACGGTAGAATGGGATGCGAAACTCGGCACAACCAAGTATCAGGTGTATATCTCGAGAACAAACAATGCAACTGCCGCCGTGCTACAGGGAACCTACGATAATCCGACAGAACCCGGGGTAAGAGCAAATAGTGTCGTCATTGAAACCTTCCCTCAAGAAACGAGCAATCTACCTAACAGTACCAAGTACTGGCTGTGGATTAAAGCAGGAAACAACGATGGTTATTCAGAGTTGAGCCCCGTTACAAAAGTAAAAACCTTTGACACGGTTGATAGCTACTGGACCGATAACGTTGTATTTAGGTGGGCATCTATAAACGGCGAGGGCTATGACCTCACTAATTCTACGATAACTTATCATTTTAGCAACACCACAACTGCTTTGGGGTATATTGTCGATATACTGCACCATGAAATTTTCGACCCAGCCGATGTAACACAATATTTCCCGGCGCGAGGTAGACATTCAGAAGACTTTACCGGAAAGCCCGCAGGTGTCTTCATCACTAAATTCCAGGAGGGGTATAGACAATCCGGCGCTGTAGGAGACTATTATGCCGTGTATTACTGGGGCAAAGGGGTAAGCGGGGTAAATACTTTAGGCAACGATTACAACCTAACATACATGATTAACCCATGGAACGGGCATTGTGAACAGCAAACGTATGTCGATGCGTATTTTGAATTTAGCTGCGAAAACTTCAGGAAATACAACGCCGGCGTCGCCGAACCGTATTACAGGCACCCGGCGCCGACTGAGTGAGAAAGGGAAGAAAGGGACGATGCGCAGCATCGAGAGATTTGAGACACAATTTAGTTTGATTGCCGATAAAGTGTGATTTCAATGCTGAGTGCACGATGGGGTCTTACTTTGCTACTTGTTACAAGTTGCTTGTTGTTTGTATAATAGAGCTGTCAGAGGATGCAGTTATGAAGCCGATAGGGGGGCGAGGGAAATGATACCATATGATGAAATCTATAAAGGTAGATTTATCTGGAATCAACAAAAAAACGAGACGAACAAACAAAAACACGCTGTTTCGTTTGAATGCGCCTCGGAAGTTTTTAATAAGCCGTTTGCGGTTGAGGAATACGATTCTGACAATTCAGAATATGAAGACCGATACAAAATAATTGGCTATATCGACGGCTTATCACATATCACGGTTGCGTTCAAGCTCAGGGATAATTTGATAAGAATATTTTCAGCGCGCGGGTCGAACCCCGAAGAAGAGGAGGCATATAATGAAAATGTCAGAAGACACATTGGTACAAGATGAAATAGTTACCAAATCAGGCAGGGTATTTAAACCCTATCACAGAGATTTACTGGATAACATTCCGGCAGAGATAGTTGATGAAATGGCTCGGCGAGAACTGGAAAAAATTGAAGCCGACAAGAGGGGGAAGGCTTTCTCGGGTACGTAGCACACGCACTACGCGCAGGTGCTTGCCGCCATGCTCTTGTTACCGCGCGTTTTGCTCTAGGGTATTGAAGAAGAGTCTCACGCGAAGGCGCGAAGGGAAAAGGGAAGAGGGAAAAGGTGAGGATTTTAGGATGAGAGATTGTTTCTTGATTGCAAGTGATGGTTTGGAGAAATATCAGATGAAGCTTTGCGCTATTAGACCGGGGAAGTTTGCTTTGAGCAAATCATTATCACGTGTTATCAATGTTGCGCCCAAAACTATGGCTGTTGCGGCGATTATGGAATCGGGAAGTTTGCGATTCGTGGACCGCCTGAATGCTATGGTTTTTTGTTTTATAGCATCTGTCAATGGCATGACGGTAAGATCCGATAAAAACCGCAAAATAATAGATTCGGCAGCGGAGTCAAGTTTTGAGAATGATAATAACTCTAATTCAGTTATTACACTGATATGGATAGCGGTGTCCGTCGGCAAATTACTTAAATCAGGAAACCCTTCGCGATTATCAAGAAATCCAATGATAATGTTCGAATCGGGAACTATGTTACCACTCATCGCGCATCTTCCTGATGGTTTTTACGGGGTCGCCGGAAAAAAGACCGCTGTTTTGCAAAGAGCCTCGCAAGCCTTCGAACGGACGCCGACCCTCAGCCACTCTTTTCGCGGTTTTGGCGGCGGCTTCATTTTCAAAAATGATGGCAACCTCCGCCACACCAGCGGGAATTTCCCGTGGAACATCAAAATACACCCGCCTGTCAGCGGGAATTTCAATAGTTTGTTGTATCGTCATAAGGACAACAATAGCAAATCTACTGACAAACTACAAGACATCATAGGAGAATTAAAATGATAGCAAAATTAAAAACGCCACAGTGCTCAATAGCACAACACCGGAGCAAAATCTTTGCTCTTTGCTCGCTGCTCTTTTTTCTGCTGATTAGTTGCGACCAGCCCACGAACGACAGCGGGATTGTTTTTTGCTTGCAAGCGGTGTTTAGATGAATGAAGAAAGAAGCCTAACGCAAAGGGGGAAGGAGCGAAGCAATGGAAGATTTTAGTATGAAGGAATATTTTGAGCGTGATAGCGCAATTTTAATGTTAAGGAGGAAAAGGGAAGGAAAAAAAACAGAGGGAATATTGACGATAGGTTTTAATTGATGTAGAATGTAACAAGCCAAAGTCTTGGGATGACGGTTTGCATATTGCAGTTGCCACGGTCAACAACCTTGACTTTGTAGTGTCCTGCAATATGGGTCACATTGACAAGCGAAAAACGATGATAGGCACAGGGTTTATTAATTTACGAGCCGGTTATAAAAATATCGGCATAAGTTCATCAATGGAGGTTATCAAATATGACACGTGAAATAAGAGCGGCAATGCGACGCATGACGCCTGAAGCAAGAGCGGAAGCGCGGCTTGTCGAAAAAAGAGTGCGGGACGAAGTGCTTGCCGCAAAGTTTGCCGTTTCAGCAAGGATGAATGCCATGACCTTGGAGGAACGACTTGCCTATAATAAGCAACTCGGGGATAGACTTCGCGCTGAGGGTTTTAACGTCGTTTCACGCCGTAGCTCCTTATGATAAGTGAAATAAGAGCGGCAATGCGGTGACGTTGAACGCTATGCCCCTCGTTTTCGCTTTTATCAATTTTCCCAAGCGGAATAAGCCCCGCATTTTCCTCCCTTAAATAAATATGCCGCAACAGCAGATTGTCCTCGGTGAACATCACGCGAAGGAAAGAGGAATGAGAAATGAGAAATATCAAATGAAGCTTTGCGCTATTAGACCGGGGAAGTTTGCTTTGAGCAAATCATTATCATGTGTTATCAATGTTGCGCCCAAAACTATGGCTGTTGCGGCGATTATGGAATCGGGCAATTCCAATTTTGTTTTGCAACGAATTTCGATGGTTTTATTTTCTATTGATTCCGTGATGGGAATAACAGGCAACTTGGATAAGAAATCAAGTATATCATTTTTCTCTCGGTCGGTGATTTCGGGGTACCCCAATAATTCAAGTTTTGTTATAACGCTGACCGATCAATCGTATTGCCACAGGATAGCATCCAGATCTATCGCGTTTGGTTTTTTATTGACAGAATTAACAATAGTGTTCGTATCAAGAACGGCTCTGTCCGGCATACGCGATTATCCGTTAATTCCCAAGCAGCATATTTATTCCCATCACCACCATGAACTGTCCGGCATACGCGATTATCCGTTAATTCCCAAGGGATGCAGTGTCCGGCAATTCTGTTTTTTCAATCCGGTGTTTCCATCCGTCACGAATTTTTCGTTGAAACTCAACACCGTCAACAGCGCCAAAAACAGTGCCGCCATCGCGCAATTTTTCAAGTGCCGACTGCAGTTTCTCGGGGTGGGCGCGGTTATCCGCCCATTTTCGCTCAGCTTCCCCCATCACAGCTTCCAGCACCGGGTCAAGTCCGGTTTTTACGGCAGAACCGAAAGCCTCTGGCTGAACGACAGGCGCCTTAAAGTCCAGAACAACTTCCGTTCGTCCGCACGCTACCTCTTTTGGCAGCCTCACATCAAAATACACTCGCCTGTCAGCGGGAATTTCAATAGTTTGTTGTATCGTCATGAGGACAACAATAGCAAATCTACTGACAAACTACAAGACATCATAGGAGAATTAAAATGATAGTAAAATTAAAAACGCCACAGTGCTCAATAGCACAACACCGGAGCAAAATCTTTGCTCTCTGCTCGCTGCTCTTTTTTCTGCTGATTAGTTGCGACCAGCCCACGAACGACAGCGGGATCACCGTCCCGCAGGATTTCACGCCGCCGCCGGCTCCGCCGCTACCGACAAGCGCACACATCCGAATCACAGATGAGGCGGGATTAAGGGCAATCGACACGAGCTCCGCAAATCGGAAAGGCTACTACGAGCTTGCTAACGATATTACGGTAAGCAGTTGGACGCCGTTAGGAACCGCAAGCGCGCCCTTTGCCGGAGCATTGGACGGCGGCAACCACACCATCACCATCACGAGCGGTAGCGGCGGTCTATTCGCCTACACCAAAGAAGCGACGATATGGAATCTGAAAATCGCCGGAGCAATTACGGCGAGTGGCGGCACCATACAGGTAGGCGGCATCGCGGGCAACGCCAACTGGACGCACATCACGGGCTGCGTTTCATCGGCGGCTATTACGGTTAGCGCAAGCGGGCACAACTCGGCGGCGGGGGGCATCGTCGGTTTCATGCGGAACAATGCAATGATACGCGCCTGCTCAGCAAGCGGCGGCGTAACTCTGCAAAGCAGCGGCTCAAGTCTGGCGCTGATGCTCTATGCCGGAGGCGTGGCAGGGTATGCCGGCACCGGAGCAGCGGGGGACGGCAGCAGCGGCTGCCTCATCATCAAATCACAATTTTTCCCTCTATCAGGCGGCGCCGTGAGCGCAAGCGGCGGCTACCCATACTCAGGAGGCATCGTCGGCTATAACTATGCTACCGCGTGTGTGGCGGAATGTTTTAGCGGCGGCGCCGTCACGGCGGAAGGCGAGAACCTCCCCTACGCCGGCGGCATCGCGGGTTACAATTCCCGCGCCGCCCTCATTACCGATGCATATTCCACTGCTACCGTGAACGCTACCGCAACATCCAAACAAGCGTTAGCGGGGGGAGTCTCCGGCGCCAACGGCGCCAACGGCATCATCACGCGCTGCTATGCCGGAGGCGCGGTAACGGCAACAATCAAAGGTGACGGCGCCGCCGATGCCGGAGGCTCACTCGGCGTCCCCACAGCCGCTAACGCCGGAGGCATAGCCGGAGCCGTCTACTACGAAGCTCCCGCACTGGAATACTGCGCCGCGCTGAACAGTAGCGTAACAGCCGCCGACAGCGCAAGTGGCGGCACGCGCAACGCCTATCGTATTGCGGGACGTGTTGACGGCACATTGACAAACAACATTGCTCACTCCGCCATGTTGCTCACAGGCGGCGCGAACAGCGACAGAACTCCCAATGGACAAGACGGCGCGGACGCAACAGCACAGCGGACTCAGTCAACATTCACCGCGCTCGGCTGGGATTTTTCATCAGTCTGGAAAATGGCAGGGGAGTATCCGGTGCTCAATTGGCAATGAAGTGGGAAGGGAAGAGGGAAGGGAAGAGGGAAGAGGGAAGAGGGAAAAAATGTCATTCGATAAGATAATGGGGTTCAGGGCAGGGGGCTTTTGTTGCCAACCTGTAAACAATTTTATTAGTGAAGGAGTTAGATATGAGCAATCAGCATAACACTTGGAAACGCTTTGATAATTCAAAGCAAAATAGAACAGCTCTTGGGAAACAAACGCGCCGTCTCTGTAAAGCGCGTCTTTTCCCTTTTCCCTTTTCCCTTTTACTTCTTACCTTTTCCCTTGTTGCTTGTTCTGAGCCTTATGGCAAACTCGGCGGGGCGGATGAAACTACTTCTGTAGATGCAGCCTCAATCATGAGCTCGATGAGCGGGGTGTGGTATTCGCATTACGGCGCGTTGCGGCTCGACAGTTACCGGATTGGGCAATGGAGGAATTTTAATACTGAAATGGGAACGCAGCTTGCTCTCTTTCCCTCGTTTCAGCGGCATCTGCACGATGCTTATGCAATACAGGACGATGATTACTATGTGTTCTACGATGATACTGTCTATGGACAGAACGACAGCGGCACAGGCGGTAACGGCGGCTGGAACGGGCTTGTAACACGCTATATCGGCATAGTTCGCGCCGTCAATATTTTTAACGGCAACTTCAGCACCGGAGCTATCATCATCGAATACCTCGACGGCGCATACCCCCAATGGTCGCCCGAAGTGCTTAACACGCCGCTCCCCTTCTTCGGTGTCTACTACCGCGTACTCAACGCTGATTGCATCCAAATGGCAAACGCCGTCGACCTCGCCGCCCTCACCAACGGCGAACATTACTACACCGAAACGGCAACGTTACAGGAAGCCATCGCTAAAAACAACGCCTCCAACGACGGCGAGTTCATCTCGTGGGGGGTGGTGATACCGCAGGACAGAGAGAGGTAAAAGGGAAGAGGGACGATGCGTAGCATCGAGAATTTCGAGCTTCAATTTAGTTTGATTGCCGATAAAGGGTGATTTCAATACAATAAAGCGCGCGGCTACGTGGATGGCAACAGCGCGTGCGCGTAGCGCTCGTGCGTTGCCCGAGAAAGCCTTCCCCCGGCTCGTGTCGGATGCCGCTGGGTATTGAGAGGGAAAAGGGGAAAAATGCCATTCAATAAGATAATGGGGTTCAGGGCGGGGGGGATTTTGTTGCCAACCTGTAAACAATTTTATTAGTGAAGGAGTTAGATATGAGCAATCAGCATAACATTTGGAAACTCTTTGATAATTCAGAGCAAAATAGAACAACTCTTGGGAAACAAACGCGCCGTCTCTGTAAAGCGCGTTTTTTCCCTTTTACTTTTTTTTCTTCTCTTTTCCGCCGAGGCTGACGAAGTGGGTGATGAGGTTGTCCGTCTGAAAAGCGTTACCGTGACTGATACAGTGGAGACTACTCAGCAGATGGAAGTTATTACGGCGGATGATATAGAGAAGCGGAATGCGCCGGACTTAGCGACGTTGTTGGAGGAGACGCTCGATATGGGGATTACTCGTTTCGGGGCTTATGGGAATCAGACTGAGATCAATATGAGGGGCTTTGATACCGAGCGTATCGCCGTCCTCATCGACGGCATCCCCGCTAACTCACCGCGCTCAGGCGAGTTCGACGTGAGTCAGATAGACCTTGCTAACGTCGAGCGTATCGAGGTGATATATGGCGGCTCGGATACCAAATACAATGTGTCGGGGGCGCTCGGCGGCGTGATAAATATTATCACTGTTAAGCGGCAACAGACGGGGCTGCAGGCAGGCGGCAGCATTGCTAATACGAGTTATATGCCGGGGAGTTATAACCGCAAGGGCGCCGTCGAGGGACCGAAATACGAGGACTTAGTTGATATGCAAACGCTTAGCGCATTTGCAAAATATGGCGGCAAAGAATTTTCGTGGAAGCTCGGCGCTTTTGGAAACCGCGCGGGTAATCACTACCTCTATAAAGATTATGCGGGCTTCGCGCGGCGTAAAGAGAGTAACGAGATTTGGGACACAGGGCTCTCGGGCTCATTTGTTTGGGATATGCCGAGCGATGTGATGCTCTCGAATGACGCGAGCGTCTATTATGCTGATAAACAGTATCCAGTAACGGGCGTCTCGGAGGGGTTTGCGAAGGCGAAGCAATACACCATCAAGGATACTTTTTCCCTGCTCGCCCCCACGGTGTTCCTCGATGACCTTTGGACGGAAGGCTCGGTTAGTTTTCAGCATAACGGGACGCGCTACGGGGTGCTTTCAGAAGGGAGCGACCAGAACGTAACGGCTATTAACCGTTGGGTGTGGGAGCCGAATGCGGCGTGGACGCTTCGCGCAGGGGTCGACTGGCGCTTCATCAACGTCGATACCACCGAAGACGGCAAACGGACGGGCAACGCCGGAGGGCTCTACCTGACCGGTGAGTTCAAGCCGATAAAAACCCTCACCCTGATAGCGTCAGCAAAGGGGGTGACGGACACCAAGCAGGCGGAAATCGTTCCCAAAGCGGGCGTGGCGTGGAAGGTGAACGATATGTTTACATTGAAGAACAACTACTTCCGCAGTTTTAAGTTTCCCGACTTCGACGACCTCTACTATCGAAGCCCTGACGAACTTTATATCGGCAACCCCAAACTCAAACCCGAAGACGGCTGGGGCTGCGACCTGATGGGGGAATTTTTGATAAGCGATAATTTTTCAATGACGAGCGCCCTCTACTACCAGTGGACGAAGGACTCGATTCACTGGGTGAAACAAGGGGGACGCTGGTCGCCGGAAAACATCGGCGTTGCTACTTTCATTGGCGGTGATATCCGCCCCTCGTTTACCCTCCCGCTGGAAAATAAATTTTTTACCAAAATAAAACTTTCGGCAAGTTACCAATATCAGATAAGTTGGCTCTTGAACGATGGCTTGGACTATGCGGATAAGTACCGCATCCCTTATATGCCTATGCACATCATAGGGGGCTCCGTCGACTTGCAATGGAAAACAGGCTCGCTCTTGGTCTCCGCTCACTATGAAAGCCTTCGTTACGCCGATACGCTAAACCGCATGGAACTGGCGCCTTACTGCTTGGTGAACATCAACTACAATCAGGACATAGGCGCTCACATGACCGCCTTCGCCGTGCTCCGCAACGCGCTGAACTCCCTCTACACTTCCTTCGCCGAATACCCTATGCCGGGCATCACCCTGACAGTTGGGGGGAGGGTTACGATTAATTAGCAATTAGCAATACGTCAGGCGCCACTGGCGCTTATTGATGTCCAAGAGCTGCCGTTTGTAGAGTAGTTGCTTCCTAAATTCCCTACCCCAAATTATACCTACAGCGGATACGGCACAGAAAACGCATCAAGTATGATTTTTTGTTCTTTTGTGAGTGGGAACAATATAGGCTGTCCGTTGATGTATTGA
>JAITNZ010000002.1 GCA_031290205.1 Spirochaetaceae bacterium | reverse complement strand
GCCCATGCCTTTGCTACCTGCTCGGTTATGGGTCCTTTGAACGCCTCCCACGCCTTGCCGTCAAAATCCACGGCGTTGCTTATCGCCAGCGCCGCCCGTGCCGAGTCATCATCTTTTGTAATCTGTTTGAAAATTGCATCTTCCATTTCTGCATCCTCCGATTTTCCGCAGAGCGATTTTATCGCTGCGATTAGTTGTTTTAGGTTTTCCCGTACGGGAACCGTTTTTTTCGTTGCTTCATCTTCCGCACACGCCTCAAGCCAGACGAGAATGTCGTCCTTGAACGAGAGACGCACATAGTCACCCTTGCCGAGGTCGCCTTTAGAAAAGTCTGACGGCTCGTGCCCGTCAACGGTAAGGTAGAGCACGGGGATACGCGCCGCATTGTTTTTCGTCCGGGCAAAGGCGAAGTAGTCGGCAACCTGTTTCGGCTGGTCGCCCGCCCAGATTTTGACCTCGATAGGCACGAAAGTTTTGCCGTCTTCAAGGGTAATGTCGATGCGGCGGTTTTCGTCGATGACATACTCTGTCGTTACCGCCGTGTGTTCGATGTCAAGCGCCAGTCCGCTCGGCAGCTTGGGGGCTATGGTCTCCCAAAAAGACTTGAGGTAACGGCTGCCTTGACAGTGCTTCCCCTGCGGATTCATCACGTCAGCCAACACACGGCACATGATGACCTCTTTGTGCGCAATACCAGCGACCTTGAAGAGGTTGTACTTCTCCCCGGTTTTTTGCCACTGCGCTTCGTAACCCTTGATGATGTCCGTAACGCCGTTCAACAATTTTCTCCCATGATCGGCGTTCGTTTCCAATGTTTGTTCCATAAAAAAACTCCTTTGTAGCGAACCTTTGTTCGCCTATATCCACGGCGGAATAATGCCCGCCTACATATCCGGCGCCTACGGGAAACCAGAACAACTCACTTAAACTTCGTGGAAAACTGTTTCTTCTGACTGTTGCTCAGACGCGTTTGTATGATCATTTGAATTATGCCATCCGATGAAATGTCGCTGCCCAGCTTCTTGTAGTCTTCGCATATACTCATGAACTCATCGAACTGATCTTTCTTGAGTGTACCCTTTCCCCCTTCTGCTCCATACACGCCACTCAATCTTACGTCTAGCTCGAATTCGCGCTGCATTTGTTCCTGCTCACGTTTCGCTTCGGCATCACGCGCCGCAAATGCTTCTTCGCGGGCTTTCTGCTGTGCTGCCTCCCATTCCTCGTGGGCTTTCTGCGCTGCCGCCGCTTGCTCTTCCCGCTCGCGTTTTTCTTGAGCTCGGCGTTCTTCCGCTTCGCGCTGCTTTTCTGCCTGTTCCACTTCGTATGCGGTGGGCGCTATCGTGATTTTCTTTAGTCGGGCTTGGGTAGCGAGGTTCAGTTTCCCGCACCCGTTGAATGCCCCTTCCATGAGCGTGCGGCCCGAACTAGAGTTAGTCCCTCCCAGTCGTATACTCTCCACCGAATCAGGGATGGTAACGGTGGTTAAAGCGGAACACCCGCCAAAGGCGCCCACTCCTATCTCGGTTACCCATTCGGGGATGACGATAGTTTTGATATCTTCACATTCCGAAAACGCTCCCGCCCCAATGGATGTAAGCCTCTTACCGAAGGTAATGCTCGTCAGTCCGGTGGACATAAAAGCCCCTTCCCTTATGGAGGTCACATTGTCAGGGATGGTAATCGCGGTGAGTGCCGAACACCCCGAGAACATCTTTTCGCTGATCACGGTCCACCCATTAGGGATAACGACGGTTTTCAGGGCAAAATTGCCTGCAAAAGCGCTTTTCCCCACTGTGGTCAACCCTTTGGGCAAGGTAACGGAGGTTAGCGAAAAAGTCATCCCTCTAGGATCTGCATCCGCATGGTAGCCTGTCTGCGTATAGTAGTAGCAGAAATAAAACGCCTCATCGCCAATGGAGGTAACGCTGTCGGGGATGACTACGCCGGTAAGTGCGCTCTCGTAAAAAGCCCTATCCCCTATTTTGATGAGCCCCGAGGGCAGGACAACGGTAAAGGGGCTGCCCACTGCTGTTACATTGACCGCGTGTGCGTCCGCGAATCGGGTAACACCTATCCCCGCATAGGAAAACACCCCCGCCCCGATTTCCCTGACGGGCAGTCCCTCGATGGTCGCAGGTATCTTGATGGTATTGCTTACCTTTCCGGTGTACCCCTTGATCACCACCCCGTTGCCGTCTTCGGTGAGCGTCACTTCAAAGTCCGATGCCGTCTGCGCGGAAACAGCCGCCGCGCACAGCCCGATTAACACAAAAAACAAACCGATCTTCTTTCTGTTCATATCAATTCTCCTGCGCTTAAGGCAACGCCCGCCAAATATAACCCGTCACAACAAACGGGTTGTTTCCGACTGAATAATGCTCGCCCCCTAACGCAATGCGTAACATTGCGGGGGCGGCAAAAATTATTTTTTAGTATTCCTTCTTTCTCTCAATATTTCATAAGCTGCCAATTCATAATCTTTTTGTTTACCGTTTCCAATAAATAAAGAAGTATGACTTTTCCCATTCTTTATTATTTCTAATTCTTCATTGGTTCTGTCTATTAATTCTTGTTTGCATTTTTCAATGCCAGATTTACCAGATGAAAAAAACATACTACCTCCATTTTTTAGAAAGGGATAATTTCAAGAATTCTTGGCTGAAGCTATTGCATCAGCCAAAATACCTTGAACCTCATAAATATTTACATCTTTGCTGAATTTCTTTTGAATCGGAAATGGACCTGATGCAACCCAAATATGTAATTCAGCATTAAGGTCTAAAATACCAGCCGTTGTAACAGAAAATGCAACAACTTGTGAATACGGAATAGATTTAATCTCAATTTTTGTTCCAGTTATGCCTTGAACATCAATCACGATTAAGCGCTTATTCGTTAATATGATATAATCTCTTACCAGTTTATACGCCGCACCGATTTCTTCATCTTGGGCGAATAAACTACCCCATTCCTTTTTTACTTTCTCAACGTCACTTGAGTTAGCATTACCCAATAAAGCCTGAAAAATACCCATAATAATCCTCCAAAAACCTTTAAGACAAGCGTTTGAATTTCACAAAATCTATTTTCATCACGAAGCGGCGGCACGGATGCCGCCGTCCCCGACCAAGTTCAGATTTTATGTCGCTTATCGACTTCATATATACGAACCTTTATTCGCATATAACGTTCAATCGTGGTATAAAGCGAACCCTTGTTCGCCCACACCCCCAGCGGAATAATGTCCGCCATCATCCGACATATTTTTTCTAAGCCGCAACGCAGCGTAAAAAACATTCACGGTATCTCCGCGCTTGCCATCGCGCACTGCCCCACTCTCAATATCCAGCGCCATCCGACACGAGGGTGCCCCCTACAGCAAAGCCCCTACAGCAAGACCCTGACATAGGAGTGCGCGGTTAGGAGGATGGCGGCAAACGCGCTCGTGCGCTGACCGAGATTGCCTTCCCCCGCTGTCAGCCAGCGCGTCCAATTCCGCTTCCGTCTTGGGAAGGGTGTACTTGGCAATTTTTTTAGCCATAATATCCTCCAAAATGGGTAAAATAGTTACAAAATATTCTAAAATGAGCCCGCTCCGGCGCGCGGCACGTTTGCTCCAAGCCAGAGTACGTTTGCTCCGAGCCAGAGTACTTTTGCTGCAAGCCGGAGTAAAAATACTCAGAGGCGCAAACGCCTGTCTCTAAGGCTGAAAACGCCCAGAGTTTTCCAAAGAAAAAACCCTCTGTAGGTAAATAGCTTCTTTCGTGCCTGTTTAGCGCGTCATAATAGAGAAGAAACGCTGCCGTGCCGTTAGACATAGAACGCCTCTGTATGGGGGGGGGGGGGGGGGGGGTAAGGTTAAAATTAAAAGGTAAAAGGTAAAAAACGCGGTTCGCGGTGAACGCCCGTTTCCTGAAATATGAGATAAGCTTTTGTCCGAAATACGCTGAGTTTCGCTTGGAGCGTGCTGTTTTGCTCCGCAATGAGAATTGCAAACAGTAAAGCCCAACGGTAAAGTGCGCGGCAAGGAGCATGGCAGCAAGCGCGTGCACATAGTGCGCGTGCTGCCGACCGAGATTGCCCCCCCGTGCCCTGTCCGAGAAAGCCTTCCCCTGAAGGCAAGGCTGAAACCCGCCTGAGGCGGGCTGAAAGCGCCTGTGGCGCCTAAAAGCGTGAGTAAATCAGTGATTTTGGGATGCCCAACCTTCATGATTAGTATTGTATCAGATAAGAAAAAAATATCAAGAGGGCACTACGGAGGGCTTGCTGAAGGCAAGGCTGAAAGTGCCTGAGGCACCCTGTGGCGGCGCAATGAGCCATGAACGCCCTTCTCTTGCTGAAGGCACAGGCATGAAAGCGCCTGTGGCGCCCTGTGGCACGGATAATGGACAGTCGCTATATTTCCTGATATGCTGATTTCGTGAAATTCGCGGTTCTTGGCGGAAGTTTCGACCCTGTTCATATTGGGCATTTAATGCTGGCTGAAGCGGCGCTCCTGGCGGGTTGCGACAGGGTTATCTTCGTTCCCGCCTTCCATTCGCCGTATAAGAGCGAGGCTCAGCGGGATTCGGCGGAGTGCCGCCTCGAATTGCTCCTCGCCGCGATAGGCGCAAACCGGCGATGGACGGTTGACGCTTGCGAGATTAAACGAGCGGGGGTCTCGTATACGATTGATACGCTCCGCGACATCCAGTCGCGCTATTTTGGCGAAGATAAGCCCGCGCTGATACTTGGAGATGATGTCGCCGCCGATTTCCCCAACTGGAAAAATGCCGCCGAAATTGCCGAAATCGCAGACCTGACGATCGCGCGGCGGGAACAGAGCGCGGGGGAAAATTTCCCCTATCCTCATAAAACCCTCAATAATGAGGTCTATAAAATCTCGTCGGCGGAAGTTCGCGCCCTCATCCGCTCGGGCGGCGCTTGGCAGCAGTTTGTGCCGGACGGCGCGCGCCGCATCATTGAAAGGCGGGGGCTCTACGGGGCGGCTGGGGAACGCGGCGAGTGTGACGCGCCGCGCGTGCCACGCGGGCTTTTTTTGGGGGGCGGCGTGCCTCCTCTGGATACTATAGAAGATGCTGTCCGCTCAATGCTGAATGTCTACCGCTTCCTCCATTCGCGGAATGTGGCGCTGCATTGCTCGGATTTGGCATTACGCTGGGGATTGGACGCCGATACCGCGTATCTTGCCGGCATCACGCACGATATGGCTAAGGACATCCCCGACTCGGAGATGATCGCACTTGCGAAAAAAGACGGCTCGCCCTTTTCCCCGCTTGAGATTGAAAAACCGGCTATGCTGCACGGACGGGCGGCGGCGATCATGCTTGAAGAACGTTTCGCCGTTAAGGATGCCGCAGTCATCGAGGCGGTGCGTTTCCACACGACGGGAATTGCCGGTATGGGCGCGCTTGCAAAAATCGTCTACCTTGCCGATAAAATTGAGGCGGGACGCACGACAGTTGACCCTAAACTCCGCGAGCTTGCTTTCGGTCCCCGCGCGCTCACCGACCTTGACGAACTTTTTGAGATTGTGAA
>JAITNZ010000241.1 GCA_031290205.1 Spirochaetaceae bacterium | reverse complement strand
AGCTGCTTACGCTGTTGAGACTGCCAACGCCATTCGCATGGGCTGAAAGTGCCTGTGGCACCATAAACGCAGCAACAAACCTGCTTAGGCAGTTGGGACTGCGAGCGCCGTTTGCATGGGGGGAAGGCTTTCTCGGGTACGCGCACGGGGGGGCAATCTCGTGCAGCGGCGCACGCGCCACGCGCCACGCTCGCTGCAATACACGACGCCACGAGCATTAACCGACAAGCGCACGCGCTGCCGACATGCTCCTTGCCGCGCACTCAACTGTTACGGGGCTTCACCGATGAATGTCCACAGATACACACAGATTAACACAGATGAAGAAAATTGCGGAGTAAAAATCTGTGGCTATCTGTGGACATCTGTGGACAAATTCTTAATGCGCTCGCCATGTTGAACTCCCCCCTGCGTAAAAGTCGCCCCCTTCTTACTGAAGGCAAGACTGAAAGTGCCTGTGGCACCATAAACACAGCAACAAAGCTGCTTACGCTGTTGAGACTGCCAACGCCATTCGCATGGGCTGAAAGTGCCTGTGGCACCATAAACGCAGCAACAAACCTGCTTAGGCAGTTGGGACTGCGAGCGCCATTCGCATGGGGAGAAACCGCCTGTGGCGGACTAAGGCACACTGATGAGCACTTTGCGGACGCTGGCGTTGTTTTTGTCAACGAAGTCGAAGGCTTCGAGCATTTCGGAGAGGGGGTAGACCTTCGTTACGAAGCCTGAAAGGGGGAGTTTACCCGCTTTCAGGTAGTCTATTACGACGGGAAAGCGTCGTGTCTGGAGCCGCGAGCCGCAGATAGTCAGCTCTTTTTTGATGATGCCGACCGGCGCAATTTCGCTGGGCAGCTCGTTGAATGAAAGCTCGACGACCCGCCCCGCTGCCGAAGTAATCTCGACGGCGTCCTCGAAACTTTTCTTGATGCACACCGCATCGATTGTTACGTTGCTTCCCATGCCGCCGGTTATCTCGCGCACTTTTTTGAACAGATCTTCAGTTTTTGCGTTGATTGTCCAGTCCGCGCCGCATTGCTTTGCGTATTGGAGTTTTTCTTCAACAAGGTCGCTGACGATAACTTTGGCGCCGGCGATTTTCGCGTTTATGGCGGCGGTTAGCCCGATGGTTCCTGCGCCCATCACGAGTACGAAGTCGTCTTTCTGGACATTGCCCCGATAGCAAGCCTGCGCCCCGATGGTAAACGGCTCGACCAGCGCCGCTTCGTCCCATGGCGTTTCGGCGGGGAGCTTGTGCGCTTTTTCTTCCTGCACGATGACAAACTCCTGGCAGCCGCCGTCAATATGGACGCCCATCACCTTGAGAGTTTCGCAGATATTGGGGCGTCCCTGCCGGCAGGCGTAACAGCGGGCGCAGGAGATAATCGGCTCGGCGACAACATGGTCGCCTTTTTTCACCGACTGCACCGCCGCGCCCGTGTCGGCAACGACGCCTGTGAACTCATGCCCCCAGATGCGGGGATAAGTGGCAAAGGGATTTTTCCCGTGAAAAATATGGATATCGGAGCCGCAGATGCCGACACGCTTCACCTGCACAAGTACATCCCGCGCGCCGGTAAGCTGCGGCACATCCCGCTCAGCAATCTTCAACACACCGGGCTTTTCAACAATTCCTACTTTCAATTTGTTCTCCTATCTATAGAATATATCAATTTAATCACGAAAATCAAGGGGACGCATGGGGGATGGGGAAGATTTTAGTTTGAAATCATTTTTCACTCATCACTCACGCTCATCCTTATCCACCATCAATCCTTCATCACCCATCTTGGGGGGCGTTGCGGGGGTTCTCCCCCGCAGAGGGGGTAGCGACGCATTCTTGCGGCGCGTAGGGGGGGGCTCCCCCCTCCTCCCTTCCCTCCTATCTAAACACATCCAGTATCGACGGCAGGGGGGCGGTGACTGTGTAGCCGGCGAACCACTGCAAGGGATATGTGATCGTCTCTGGTATCAGGATGATCACCAGCACGAGGATGCACTGGATCACATAGTAGGGCATAACCGGACCGATGAGCTGTTCCATCTTCACTTTGCCCGTCGCGCAGGCAACGTTGAGCACTGGTCCCACCGGCGGCGACGTCAAGCCGAGCACGTTGGACAGCGTAAAGACTATGCCGAAATAGATGAGGTCGATGTGCGCCGCCTTCAAGAGGGGGAGCATGATCGGCGTCATGATGAGGATAGTCGGCACGACATCCACGCAGGTGCCCATCAGTATGATGATTAGATTGAGCAGGATGTTGAGCAGGAGCGGGTGGCTGACGAGGGGACCGAGCGCTTCGGTCATCATCTGGGGGATGCGCCCGATTGTCATGATGTAGGCGGCGACCATGGCGGCGGCGGCGAGGAACATGACGACGGCGGACATCTTTGTCGCCGAGATAAACGCCTTGAAGAGCACGCCCGGCTTCAGTTCGCGGTAGACGAAGATGCCGACGATGAGGGCATAGACGACGGCGACGACGCCTGCTTCGGTGGCGGTGAAGATACCGCCGCGGAGCCCTACGATGATGATCAGCGGTAAGAGGAGCGCCCAGAGCCCGTCGAAAAATATGCGGACGGTCTCTTTTATGGTCGGGCGCGGCGCGTCTGATTTAACGGCGTCTTTGCGAGACACGAAGAACCAGACGATGCACATGATCAGCGTAAGGTAGATTGCCGGCGCGACGCCGCCGAGGAAGAGTGATTTTATCGAGACGCCGGCGCAGACGCCGTAGACTATCATCGGGACGGAGGGGGGCATGATGGGAGCTACGAGGTTTGCCGAAGCGACGAGTCCGGCGGATTTCGCACGGTTATAGCCTGAGTTTACCATCATCGGGATGAGGATGGCGCCGAGCGCGGCGGTGCTGGCAACTGCCGACCCGACGAGGCTGGCGAACATCAGGCAGGCGAGGATGGTGACATAGCCCAGCCCGCCGGGAAGGCGCCCCACAAATATATTGCAGAAGGCGATGATACGGCGGGTAAGTCCGCCGCGGTTCATCAGCTCGCCTGCGACGACGAAGAAGGGCAGCGCCATCATCGTTACGCTGTCCGTCCCCCGCATAAGCTGGGCGGCGATAATCTGGGGGTTGGTGGCGCTCCCGCCAAGGATCAGCGCCGTCCCCGCCGCGCAAAAAATCAGCGCGAACGCGATAGGCACGCCGAGCATGATCGCGGCTATCAAAAATACCAAAAAACCTATTGTTATAATCATGTATACTCCTTTTGGGGTATTGAAGAAGGGGGATGGGGGATGGGGAGCAGGGAACGGGGAACGGGGAAAGATTTCACTTTGAAATCATTTTTCACGCCTCACACCTCACACCTCACACCTCATACCTCATACCTTATACCTTATACCTCACACCTTATACCTCATACCTTATACCTCATACCTCGTTCTCATATTGAACGGAAGGCAAAAAGCGCCTGTGGCGCCCTTACTCCAGTGTTGCTACTTCGCCGTCGCCTTCTTCTCTAATTTTGATGAGGTCGGCAACCTGCATCTTCAGGAAGATGAGGCGGTAGAGGTTGGACAGGGCGATAATCCCGATGGCGACGCCGGTTACGATGCCGATGGCGAAGACGAGGAAGGTCGGAAACTGAGTGGCGACCCACTTGTCGTGCAAGTTCTGCGCGGAAAGCGCGAAACTCCCTGCCGTAAGAATGTACATCAGCCAGATGATGCAGAGCTGGACGGCGGCATAGATGATCTTCTGGGCAAGCGGCGGCACCCGCATCAGCACGGTCTCGATGAGGAGGTGCCGATTATCGCGCATCGCGCCGATGGCGCCCAGATAGACCAGATATATGAAGCAGAGCCGCGCTATCTCTTCGGACCAGACAAAGCCCTTGCCGAAGATATAGCGTAACACCACGTTCATGAACACGAGGAGTATCATCAGCGCTAAAAAAGCGGTGATGAGTATCTCGACTCCCCGGAAGAGTGTGTCCAAAAACTTCTTCATTTACTGAATCGCTTTAATTCTGTCGGTCAGCGGCTGCGCCCAGTCGTACTGCGCGTAGAGCTGGTCGGTAAGCGGCTTGATCAACTCGATGATTTTCTCCTGGTCGGCAGACTGGCATGCCGTTACGGTCAAACCTTTCGATACAAGGAAGGCGCGGTCACTGTCGACGCTCTTGATATAATCGTCCCATGCCTTCGCCATCGTGTCTTTTGCCGCCGCCGCAATGATCTTCTGGTTCTCGGGCGAAAGCTGGTCGATGAAGGGCGCACTGGCGATGATTTCCAGCGTCGCGATGATGTGATTCGTCTCGTAGATAAACTTCTGCACCTCATAGAACGCTTCGCTTATGATGGTAACCATGCCGTTGTCCTGCCCGTCAACAACGCCGGTTTCCAGCGCCGAAAAGAGCTCGCCAAGCGGGATAACCTGAGCGCTCGCCCCGAGGTTCTGCGCGATGCCGACATGGATGGGGTTGCCCGGCATACGGAATTTTTGCCCCTTAAAGTCGTCAACGCCCGTCAGTTGCTTGTTGCTGGTGAACGTGCGCGCGCTGTTCGGACCCCAAGCAAGCATGTAGGTTGAGGGGAATTTCGCGTGAAATTCAGCGTTCATTTCGTCGGCAATGGCGCCTGTCCACACGTTTTTCGCGTGATTAAGGTCGCGATAGAGGAATGGCCAGTCCGAAATCATCATCGTGGTATATTCCTGATTCATCGGGGTTCCCACGATGGCAATTTCGATGGTGCCGTTGCGGACGCCGTTCCAGAGGTCAGCTTCGTTGCCGAGAGTGCCTGAATGGTAAATCTCGACGCTTACCGCGCCCTTCGTTTCCCGCTCGATCTGCGGTTTGAACACGCTGTCCAAAGCCGCCGCCACCGGATGCGTCGCACCCCAGTTATCCCCAACCTTGAGCGTAATCTTTTCGCTCTTCTGACACGCGGTAAACACCGCCGCTGCCGCGCAGAGCACGACAATCAATTTCTTTCCATACTTCATTATTTTCTCCTTAAAGTTAGTGTTATTTTTATTTTTTGTAAAACACTGTTCTTGCTATTATATACCAAAATTGACCGATGTCAACCTTTTTTTTTCGTTTTGTGATTAACAAGTGATAATTTCACCCTATAAATTAACGAGGGAAAATTTCACCCCCTCGTGATAAACTAGGAGGATGAGATATACAATGACTACACAAGAATTAGGGCGGCTCACTTT
>JAITNZ010000209.1 GCA_031290205.1 Spirochaetaceae bacterium | reverse complement strand
TTAATCGTTCATGGCGTGGCGCAGGACGCCCTAACACTACGCTGTAAGTGCAGATGGGATTTATCCCGTCTGTGCGCCGCCCCTTGGGGCGGTTAAAACTGGGGGTGCGGGGGATATGTCCCCCCCGCATGAGCAAAGACTTCAAGGAGAAATCTTCAATACCCCGCCACCCCGCCACTCTGCGGCGGGGATTTTTTATTCTTTCTTCTTCACTTCAAAGAGCACCTGCCCGAATTCGACGAGGTCGCCGTTGGCGGCTTTTATGTCGAGTATCTCGCAGTCGTATTCCGCTTCGAGGTGATTCATCATCTTCATCGCTTCGAGGACGCAGAGGGTCTGCCCTTTTTTCACGGTTTGCCCTTTCTGCACATAAGGCGGCGAATCGGGTCCTGCCGTTAGATAAAATGTCGCCACTATCGGTGAGCTTATGGTAAGCGACGCCGCCGGCTCAGCCTTCGTGGGCTGCAAGCCCGCTGCTAAAACCTTGTTCAGCTCGTCTTGCGAGAGGGCGCCGTCAAACGAGGCGGCTTTCGCCGTTCTGCGAGCCTGAGGGGGGGACGGCGGAAGTGCGCCATTTGAAAAAACTGAAGCGGGGGGGGGGGCGGCACTGCCTTTGCGTAAGAGCAATCTAATTTTATCAACTGAAAACTCTAATTCGGTCATTGACGATTTTTCAAACTTATCAATTAATGTTATATAAAATTTATCATCCACGTTTTTTACTCCGTTAAATCCGCATTAGGCAGTGCCTAAGGCACTTTCAGCCTTGCCCTCACTATGTAAAGGGCGTTTCATCCTCTTGTGATTTAATATCCGTCTGTTTTAACATCGGCGTCGTAGTCGATGCCGGCGACATCGAAGCCGTGCGCTTCGAGGAAGTCGTGCTTAAAACCGGCGACATCGCTTTCAGTCCAAATATTCTCTTCGGTAACCGCCGCCATGCGCTCGACAACCGCCTTCTGCACATCATCACGCATCTCCCAATCATCGATGCGTATCCGCCCTTCGCCGTCTACGGGGATTTTTGCCGCCGCCGCCGCCGCCGCATCCGCCGACGCATAGAGGCGCTCTTTGAAGAGGCGGCATATCTGTTCGATGCAGCCTTCGTGCAGCTTTTTATCCTTCATCACGCGAAAGAGGCATGATATGTAGAAGGGGATAATCGGGATGACGGCGCTTGCCCGTGTGACAACGGCTTTATTCACCGATACCCAAGCGAGGGCGCGGGCGAACTTCTTGTTGATGGCGGCGGCGGCGCGCTCGAGGTCTTTTTTTGCCTGCCCTATCGTGCCGTTTTTGTATATCGACCAGGACAGTTCGGGTCCGATATAGGTGTAGGCAAGCGACTTCGCGCTGCCGGCTAAGAGCTCTGCTTTGCCGAGCGCGTCCATCCAGAGTTCCCAGTCCTCGCCGCCCATCACCTTGACGGTAGCAGCGACCTCCTCCGCGCTTGCCGGCTCCGCGCTGACGCGGTTTATCTTTCCCGTCATCATGTCGATGGTATCGCCGGAATAGCTGCTGCCGATGGGCTTTATCACCGATTTGTGCGTGATGCCGGTGGCAGGGTCGGTGCGGACGGGCGAAGCAAGCGAATAGATGATGAGGTCGAGCTTTGCCGGCACCCCTGCCCGCGCGGCGGCTTCTTTGACGGCGGCGATAGCCTCGTCCTTCATCGCGGCGGAAAAGGCATCGCCGTTCAAGCTTGTGCCGACAAGCCCCGCCGCAGCCGCAGCGCGCTCGAAGGCGAGGTTGTTGTAAAAGCCGGGGGTGCCCGGTTTGTTGGCGCTGCCTTCTTTTTCAAAGGAAATGCCCACCGTCGCCGCGCCGTAGCCGAAAGCGGCGGCAAGCCTCGAAGCAAGCCCGTAACCGGTCGAACAGCCGATGACGAGCGCCAATTGCGGCGCTCCTGCGGGTTTTTTCCCTCCCCCCCCAAAATACTTTTTGACAAATTCAATCTGATTTTCGACAGATTTTTTACATCCAGCCGGATGGCTGTTAATACAAATATTATTCCGAATCATCGGTTTAATTATGGGCATGTTTTACTCCTATATATATGGGGGAACGGGGAATGGGGAACAGGGAATGGGGGAAGATTTTAGATTGAAATCATTCTTCATTCCTCATTGCTCCTAGGTACGGGAGAACTCAGTTCGCCCCTTCACTCATCATTCCTCATTCACTCATCACTCATTCACGCACTGTTCACTCTCAATATCCAGCGCCAGCCGACACGAGGCGCGCACTTAGCATTGAAATTACACTTCAACGACGGTCAAACTGAATTGAAGCTTTCAATTTTTGATGCTGCGCATCGTCCCTGTTCCCTACTCCCCCACCACGCACATCCACTCGGCTTCGGCGGCGAGTTCTTCGCCGACAAAGGCTTTGCCGGATTGTTTTATCATCTTGGGCGAGACGCGGAGGTTCGTTATTTCCGAGCGCACTTTTTCGCCCGGACGCACCTGACGGCGGAACTTTGCCTTGTCGACCGTTGCTAAAAAGAAGAGCGCCCCGTCGCCGAGCACGCCGCGTTTTTTCAGTCCCGCGCCGCCCGACTGCGCCATCGTCTCGACGAGGATGACGCCGGGCACCACAGGATAGCCGGGGAAATGCCCCTTAAAAAAGAATTCATCCTCGCCAAAAATATGTTCGGCGACGATTTTTTCTTCGCTCACCTCGATGATTTCGTCAACAAAGAGGAAGGGTTTTCTATGCGGCAGTAACTTTTCTATCTCACTCATATTTTTTTCTCATATTTTACTCATACCTCTTGAAGACCACCACGCCGTTGTGTCCGCCGAAACCCAAGTTGCCCGATGCGGCGGCGTTTATCGTACCGAACTGCACCTTGTTCGCCACATAATCGAGATCGCATTCGGGGTCGGGATTGTCGAGGTTGATCGTCGGTGGAAAAAAGCCTTCGCGAATGGCAAGGATGCAGGCTATCGCTTCGAGCCCGCCGCCGCCTGCCACGCAGTGCCCTATCATGCTCTTCGTGCTGGAAATTTTCAGCTTTTGAGCATGAGCGCCGAACGCCGTTTTGAGGGCGCGGGTCTCGGTAACATCGTTGATTTCCGTCGAGGTGCCGTGCGCGTTAAAATACTGAATATCCTGCGGCGCGAGGCAGGCTTCGGCAAGCGCGATGTTGATAGCGCGCGCATATCCGGCGCCTGAAGGGTCAGGCGAAGTAAGGTGATAGGCGTCGCAGGTGCCGCCGTAACCGGCAAACTCCGCGAGGATGCTTGCCCCGCGCGCCTTTGCGTGCTCCTCACTTTCAAGGACGAGGAGCCCCGCGCCTTCGCCTAACACGAAGCCGTCTCGGTCGCGGTCGAAGGGTCGGCTAGCCTTTTCCGGTTCGCCGTTGCGCGTGGAAAGGGTTTTGAGCACCTGAAAGCCGCCCACGCCGAAGGGGGTAACGCAGGCTTCGCTGCCGCCGGCGATGACAACATCGCAGCGCCCCGCGCGAATCAGGTCGAACGCCTGCCCCAGCCCGTCGGCGCCCGACGCACAAGCGGTAACCTGCGTATAGGCGGGACCCTTTAGCCCATAGACTATCGCCACATTGGCAGCAGCTTCGTTCCCTATCATCATGGGCACCGTGAGCGGCGGCATGCGGGAAGGACCATCAGAGAAAAGCTTGCGAAAACCTTCTGAGACGATCTCGAAGCCGCCGATGCCGTTGCCGATGACCACGCCGGCACGTTGGGGATCGCAGCGAATCTTTTTATCCTCGCCGTCCCCGTCGATAAGCCCCGCCTGAGAGAGCGCCTGAGATGCCGCCGCGACGGCAAACTGGGTAAAACGCGCCATCTTCCGCGCCTCTTTCCTATCAATCCACCGCGAGGGGTCGAAATTTTTTACTTCCGCCGAGATTTTAACGACAAAATCAGTCGTGTCAAAAGCGCCGGTCAGAGCAACCCCGCTTTTTCCCGCCTTCAATCCCGCCATAAACTCATCAACATCATTACCGATAGGCGAAACAGCCCCTAATCCGGTAACGACCACTTTCTTTTTCATAAAACTCCAACTATCTGCGTGTTTGCCACAAGTCTACAATTTTCAGGTGCACTCCGTCAAGCCCCCGACAGGAAAGGGCAGCAGTTCCGAATTCGGGGTAAATCGGCAGTGCTGGGGGGAAGTCGAGCCCTCGCCCGATAATTGCACCCGAACCGGTGAGGGTGTTTACGCAATTAATCTAGCACGGCGTAGCGCCAGCGAAAGCCGCTGTTCAGAAGGCGTTATCAGCGCGCCGCGCCGCAAAAT
>JAITNZ010000228.1 GCA_031290205.1 Spirochaetaceae bacterium | reverse complement strand
CGTCTGCCAATATGTTTCCCTTCAGCAGCTATGCGTGCCAGCGCCTCTTTTGTCCTTTGCGAAATCAAGTCGCGCTCAATTTCCGCCGACAACCCAAATGCAAATGCCAGCACTTTTGACTGAATATCGTCGCCAAGCCGGTAGTTGTCCTTGATTGTCCATACTCGCGCGCCGATGCCCATAAGATGATTTAGTATCGACATAATCATAAACAGACTGCGCCCCAGCCGAGACAGTTCCGAGCAGATGATTAAGTCGTCTTTTTTAATACCGGCTAGAAGAGGCCCCAGCAAACGTTTTTCCGGCGATTTTGTACCGCTGATTGTTTCTTCAATCCACTGCCCAACCGCCAGCTCGTTTTTTATGCAAAACCGTTGGATTTCAAAGCGTTGATTTTCCACAGTCTGCTTGTCCGTACTGACCCGAATATAACCGTATACCATAAATGCCTCCGAAAGAAAGTGTGATATAGAGATTATCGGAGGCTTGCACGAGGCGGGGGTTTGTGATAGCATGGAGTAAATTGATGGGATGGTGTATCAGGGATCTAATTTGACGTATGATGAAGTCAAGGTAATAGAGCTGGAGTTTCCGTTGAGTGCGGTGGAGTATGAGGGGATTGAGGTAGAATAAAATTAAGTCAAAGATATATTTTTCTATAGTTCAACTAATTGAAGAATCACAATCACAAGGTGAAAGATTTGTTTCTGGACTATAATTTTAGACTCAGTTCAGCAGTTCCGAATTCAAACTCTGTAACTCCTTACAATATAAAGAAATAGCAAAAAACCGGTAAAAAACAGTGTCCGCGTAACTCTTTATCCTATAAAGAATTACATTTTGAATTCGGAACTGCTGGACTCAGTTCTCCTTCACTTGCCCTTTTTCCCAAATCCTGCTACAATACAAAAGCTGTCATGCAAAGTCAGCAAATTTAGTCATAAAAAAGGAAAAACAAACTTATGGAATTAGAAACCTATCTACTAAGAGCGGGCAAAGAGACGCTTGTCAAATACTTCGCCCTGTACGAAAAAAATGTAAGCCCGACGGAAATTAAAAATGAAATGCGTAAAAACGAAAATTTTTCCGAAAACACCATGAAATCAAAGATATCCTACGGACGCAGAATATTCAAAGAACATCTCGAAAAAAAGGCGCTGGAAGCTATCATAAAAACAGACCGATTAGAGAAAGCAACCCTCACCAAAGCCGCCAAGTTGCTTGAAAAGTTAAAAACCGTAAAAGCCAAACCAAAAGACAAAGCTGAGTTGGCGAAGGGCAAAGGAAAGATAAAAACGGCGGGAACCAAACCGAAAGCTCCAAAGAAGGCAAAGGCATAGTCCCCCTTGCTCCCACTCCCCTACCCCACTCTACTCACCGCAACTGCAACAGTAGTGCGCGTAGTTCGGGGTCGGCGGAGGGCTCTGTCTTCTGAGTTCGAGCCGCCTCGGCGCCGGTGCCCGTGGCACCCTCGGGCGGCGCTTGCAGAATAATCTCGTCGCCTACGGCAATCGTGTCGAAAAAGCCGCGCCGCGTAAGGGTTCCGACGGAAACCTCCTCGTCAAGTTGTCGCACCGAAAAGCTGCCGGCTATGTCGGAAGGCTGGTATTTATAGCCCAAGGCATCGCTTTTCAGTTCGAGCCTCCCCTTCCGCACGATGTCGTAGACAGCTCCGGCTTCGCTGTCGCCGGCTGCAACGCTGTCGGCTTTGACGCCGTCGAGTCTTCCTTTGTCGATGAGCCCTGTGTCCGCCTCACGCCGGAGAAGCGCGGCGCGGAACGGGAGTGCCGCATCAAGCTGCTGCACAAGACTAAGACTTGCGTTCCTTAGCCGGTCCTGCCCCGCCCGCGCGATACTCCATTCGGCGGCTTTTGCCCCCGTCCGCGTGACATAAAGCTCGGCTTTCAGCGAAAGCTCGCGCTCGTTTTCGGCGGTCGAGATGATCATAAAATAATCGCAACGCGCGCCGTCCCAATCGGCAGCCTCCCGCGCATTCCTGAACGCGGCGGAAAATGAGGCTTGGTGGGTTTCAAGATTCATCACGCTGATGTTGCGGTCGTGGGAAAGAATATCCTTGAGGTAAGCGGCGGCGACCGACGAAGCGGCGGTATGAAAGAACGCCGACTGCGACGCGGCGGAAAATACGGCAATATGCCAGTGGCGCTTCCTCTCTTCGAGTTTCACGTTCCAGACGCGTTTGAGTGAGCCTGAAAGCAGCGCGTTGTAGGTTTCAAGCGCGTCATTCACGGCGCGGGTGCCCTTCCCCATGTCCTGCAAAAAGAGGAGTTCTTCGAGGTAGAGTTCGCGGCTGCCCTGCTGCTTGAGCAGCTCCGCATAAGCCGCCCGCTCGTCGGCATAGGGGTTGATGCGGAGAGCACGCCGGTATTCAAAGAGCGCCTGCTCACTCTGAAAGCGGGCTTTGTAACTGACCGCACGGGTAAAATGATAATCCGCCCACTTCTTCCGCCGCGAATCCTCCGGCGCGGTGCCGGCGATGAGGAGCTTTTCGAAGGCAGCGCGAACAAATTCATCATTCGGGTCAATGGCAAGAGCCTGTTCAAGCGTTGTGCGGGCATCTCCCTCACGTCCGAGGCGCACGAGCGCCATCCCCTTGAGGAACCATGCGGAAATATCAGCGCGGCGGGCGTTGATAGCCTCGTCAGCCAGGCGGAGCGCCTCGGCAAAATCACCGTTCCGATAGCGTAAGCTGCCCAGGAGCTTCCGTGCGGGAGCAAAATCCCCCTTCAGCAAAAGTGCGCGCTCGGCATCCCGAATCGCTTGCGTGATTTTTTCAGCCCGCGCTTCAAGATAGGCGGAATAGTAAAACACGCGAAAATCTTCGGGATGCTCGATTTGCGCGCGCTCGATGTAGGAAGCCGCTTGCGCCCATTCGCCAAGAGAACCCAGCACGAGCGCGAGCGAAAGCAACAGCCTGCGGTCGTCAGGATAGAGGCGCACTGCGTTTTTGTAGCGGGCGGCGGCATCCCCCGACCTGCCCTGCGCTATATCCAACTCCGCCGCGACAAAGAGCGCCTCGCGGTTGTAAGGCTGGCGCGCAAGCACATCTTTGACAATCGCGCCCGCCTCGTCAAAACGCCCCAGCGCGGCGAGGATAAACGCTTCAAGATTCTGTGTCTCGATATTGAGGCGGGCAAGCTGACGCGCTTTTCGCGCCCAGTTGAGCGCTTGGTCATACTCGCCAAGCTCGTAGTAACTTTCCGCCAATGCATGGCTCGCCTCGCGGTGCGCCGGATTCAGCTTGAGGCATTCCAGAAAATCTTCCGCCGCCTGATACCAATCCTCCTCAGCCATCGCCGATTGCCCCTGCTCATAAAGCCCCTGCGCAGAACGCCCCGCCTGCGGAAAAAGCTGCACCGAAAATAAAATGAAACTGACAACAAAAACGCCACGCATCCCCAACATCCTACCAGAAATAATCAGTACTTTCTAGGGCACCCTGCAATCTTCCAGCAGTTCCGAATTCAACCACGAATGAGGAATTAAGAAAATTTTAACCACGAAACTCACGAACAACACGAACGGAAGACAAAAAAGAATATGAATAATGTGATAAACAAGGCAGAAATCGTGAGAATTGTGCTCAATTTGTTCGTGTGGTTCGTGCCGTTCGCGGTTAATTTTCGAATTCGTAATTGCTGGCAATCTTCTCGGGGCGAGCGCATTAATAATTCGTCCACAGGGGGACACAGATAAACACAGATTTTCACTCCAGAAAGCCCTACAGTGGAGTGCACGGCAAGGAGCATGGTGCGCGTGTGCCGCGTATCTGAGAAAGCCTTCCCCATGTGTTTCCCATGACATCCGCGTGATAACGGTGTTCGCTTCCGAGGGAGCGGCGCAGCATTTTTCTAAAATGCGCCTTCAGCCCAAGCGGGGCGGGGATTTTTTATTCACTTTCCGCAATTGCTTCGAGAGAAAAACCTTCGCGGCGGAGCTTATCTTTGGTGGGTGTTTCTGGCGATTGAGCGATATATTTTCTGAGAAGATCGAGTTCGGTATCTCTGTCAAGGACGGTCTCCAGTGCAGAAGCGGCTATTGTTGAGGGGATGCCTTTTGCGTGCAGTCGCACTTGTAAGATGCGGGGGCTTTCCACTTTTCTCTTTCTGAGGCGCGCAGAAAGCCACATACGGGCAAAGCGTTCATCATCTACTAAGTTCTGTTCTATGAGCTTTTCAACGGCGCTTGTCGCGGCGGCTTTGGTATAGCCGCGCGCACGGAGCTTTGTGAGAAGCCCTGAACACGACTGTTCGGCGCGAAAGATGAGGCGGGAAGCGGTACTTTCCGCCTCATCGGGGTCGTCTTTGTTGACCAACGGGGGCGTGCCTTAGCGTTTCGAGAACTGGAAACGTCTACGCGCTCCGCGTTGACCATACTTTTTACGCTCGACCATGCGGCTATCGCGGGTAAGGAAGCCGTTAGCGCGGAGGCTGGCGTAATTTTCCTGGTCGTATTGGCAAAGCGCGCGGGACAAACCATGTCTGCACGCACCCGCCTGCCCGTTGATGCCGCCGCCGTAGAGGTTGATCAGCACATCAAACTTCTGTTCGTTGGATGTGACCAAGAGCGGCTGGCGGACTATATAGACATGCTCCGACTGCCCGAAATACTCGGACAGCTCTTTGCCGTTTACCGTGATTTTACCGTTTCCCTCACGCAGATAGACACGGGCAACCGCCGTTTTTCGTCTTCCTGTTCCAATTCCAATATTTTTCATCAATAACAGCTCCTATAAGCGTCTTAGACGCCTCAAAAAAATCATTCCTACCATACCCCCCTTTTTCTTATTGAACGGAAGGCTGAATGCGTCCTCGACGCCTTTCTATACAATGTCTCGGACAGCTCTTAATAAAATTCACCCGTATCCCCCCCCATTCTCTTACCAAACGGAAGGCAGGAAACGCCTGTGGCGCTAGATGCCGATAGGCTGGGGATTTTGCGCTTTATGCGGATGTTCTGCCCCGGCATATATTTTGACATTTTTTATGAGCTTACGCCCCAATGGTCCCTTTGGCAACATCCCGTGAATAGCCTTTTCGAGTGGGACTGTCGGGCGGCGGGCGGCGAGGCTCGCGTAATTCTCTGTTTTAAGGGCGCCGGGGTAACCGGTATGATGGTGATAGAGCTTGTCCTGCTCTTTTCTACCGCTTACCGTGATCTTTCCTGCATTGATAACGACGACAAAATCGCCGACTTCCTGATGGGGGGCAAATACCGCTTTTTCTTTACCGCGGACGATACTTGCCGCCTTTGCCGCGAGTCGACCAAGCGCCTTACCGTTTGCATCAATCAAGAACCATTCCCGCCGCACTTCGGCAGGTTTAACAAAAACCGTTTTCATATATTTTTCCTTATGAGCACTGTCGAAAAACGCAGGGCGGACAAGATTGTGCCGAATTTGCCCTCAGTTTGAAGTCCAAAAGCGCAAGACTACATGTTATGTCGAGCATTTGGGCAAAAAAATACGGGCAAAGGCGGTGCAAGGTTGCCACGCATGAGCTAATCAGCGGTGCCTTAGACCTTAGTTTTTCACAAAACAAAAAAAGTGTCAATACCTTCAGCGGGTGTACTCGGCAAAAGCACGAGGCTAACTCCTTATGTTACGAGGAGCTAGCCTCGTCTTACCACTGAAAATCCTTTAGTCGGGCAACCCGGATTCGAACCGGGGACCCCAAGTCCCCCAGACTTGTACGCTAACCAGCTGCGCTATTGCCCGTAGATGAAATAAGCAGTAAATAACGGGTGGCGAATGATGTTATTCTCTACCCGCTATTATTCCGTTCATTTCTTTTTTGCGTTCTGAATCCGTTTCGGACCGCCCGCAGCGGGTTTCCTAGCGGCAGAAGCCGTCGCCACGTCAACCCTATTAAGGGCACCCGCCGGAAATACCGCAGTTTGCGCTTTGTTTGAAGAAGAAAACCACACAGTTGTTACCTGTTTTGCTTCTTCATTCACAGAAAGCACTACCATCTTAGGACTATTGGGAATGCCAACTGCCGTTACCAAGTCCGCGATAAGTGAGTTTGTTGCTCGTACGCTCATATAATTCTCCTATATCAATCACCATAGACGAAAAGCAAAAATCTGTCAATACCCCTTCAGCAACTCCCCGTTTGTGCTGTCCCTCGCGATTTTTAATCGCGGGGACCGGGCGGGCGGGGAACCCTCACCGAAAAACAGGCGCCCTCGCCTACGGCGGCATTTGTTGGGTGCCGTATCCTCGTCCCAAGCAGTAGCTTGGGATTGTTTTCTGCATAGTTGCTACCAGCGAATTTTTTCGGCGAGGCTTCCCCGCCCGCCCGGCTACGTGTTAGAGAAAAGCCCTCTGAGCCCAAGCGGGGAGGGCTTCCCGGACGAGCTGGCTGGGCGGCGCGTTTCCCGCCGTTATCGGCATAATGAGCACCCCCTGTGTGTAGCTTGTCAGCATTCTCCTCTTGTCCGCGAAAGTCCGCGCCGTCCGCGGTTAAATTCTTCTTTCTTTTTCTAATGGTCTCACGGAGGCACAGAAGGCACGGAGTAAAAAAATCGCTCTGCGCGCTCCCTGCCTCCGTGAGAGGCACTTTTTTCATCAATCTGGGCGTATACTCCCCCGCTCCTCGGTGGCACTGCAACCGTCCACGAATGTGCGCGAACAGCATATAGAGAGAAATATTCTCCCCACAGTTATATTTTGTATTCAATCCAAATTCACAATCAGCCTGTCTATTATATTGCACAGAGTAGAGAAATATTATCTGTATTTGAAAGTACTGAAGAAGTAGGTCCACAAGATTAACACAGATTAACACAGATCTTAATGCGCTCGCCCCGAAAAAAATCATTGACCTTGAATAGATTGTAACAATCGGGTAGACTAGGCTTGTTATGCAGGAAGTAATCCCGTTTGCCAAACCATTTATCGCTCGAGAGGAAGAAGAGGCAGTCCTCCGCGTCTTACGTTCCGGGTGGATTACCACCGGCGAAGAAACGCTCGCTTTCGAGCGGGAATTCGCCGCATTCTTATCCCGCGAGCCGCTTCATGCGCTTGCCGTGAATTCGGCGACGGCGGGGCTCCACCTCGCCCTCGAGGCGCTCGGCGTGGGACCGGGTGATGTGGTGCTTGTGCCCTCTTACACGTTTACGGCAAGCGCGGAGGTCGCCCACTATCTGGGTGCGGAGCTTGCCTTTGTCGATGTTCAAAAAGATTCCTTTTTGATGGATCCGGCAAAATTAGAAGAAACTATTATTCGTTTGCAAAAAGGCGGGAACGACTACCCTCACAGGGGAGTGAAATATTCTCCCCGTGTGATAATTCCTGTTCACTTCGCCGGACTCGTCTGCGATATGTCTGCTATTTCAGACATTGCAAAGAAATATTCTCTTTCTATTGTTGAAGATTCTGCACACGCGTTCCCTGCATGGCAAGATAGCAAGGGTACTGATGTATCATTATGTAGACATGGTGAAGAAAAATACTTTGCGGGGACTCTCGGTGATATCGGGGTTTTTTCATTTTACGCGACAAAGACTATCACCACCGGCGAAGGCGGCATGGTGGTAACGCGGAATGCCGAACTCGCCAAGCGTATTTCGATTATGCGCCTCCATGGAATAGACCGTCCCATTTGGAACCGGTATACAGGGGAAAAAGCTTCATGGCGTTACGAAGTCGTAGCCCCCGGCTATAAATATAACCTCTGCGACATCCTCTCTGCTATCGGGAGGGTTCAGCTCGGGCGCGCTTATGCGCTTCGTGACGAGCGATACAAAATCGCCTCCGCCTACGATGAAGCATTCGGCACAGATGAACGCTTTCTTATCCCGCCGACAGGACCGGGCGATGCACGCCAGCTCTATCCGCTGCGCCTCACCAGTAAAGCAATCCCCCGCGATGATTTTAGCAGGGCTATGCAGGAAGCGGGAGTAGGCGTCTCGGTTCATTTTATCCCCCTCCATACTATGCCTTTTTACAAAAAAAGGTATAATCATCAATATATGGATTTCCCCGAAACGATGAAAAGTTTTTCCGCCGAAGTTTCCCTGCCCCTCTGGCCCGGCATGAGCGGCGCTCAGATTGAGCGGGTTATAAGGACTGCGCGCAATGTTTGTTGATGATATTCCCGCGCAGGGCGCGTTCCCCGTCTTAATAATCCGCTCCCCAAAGGCAAAGGGCAGACTCAAATCAATACGCTGCCTCCCGTTACAAGGGAGCTCCCTCATCGAAGGGGGCTACAGGCTCATCACTGCTGAAGACATACCGGGCACAAATATGCTTTTTGAAACAGATATGCCCGTCCTCGCCTCCGACTCGGTTTCCTATATAGGACAGCCTCTCGCCCTTCTGGCGGGACCCGATAAGATAAAACTTGCTGAATATGCAAAAGCCTGCCTCATCGAAATTGAAGAAGAAGAAGCCTTCCTTTCTATCGCTCATCCTGAAAACATATTTTGCGAAACAGAAATGGAGGGCGGAAGCCCGCCCAAATCGTCAGGCACGCTCGTTATCGAAGGAACCTATGAAACCGGTATTCAGGAACACTGGTATACCGAATCCCACGGCGCGCTTGCGGAATTTTTTCCCGATAATGCGCCCGCAGAAACTATTCGTATCAAGACGGCGTCCCAATGCCCTGCCCATGTGCGCGATGCGGTAGCGGCGCTCTTGCAGATGAGCCCGAGCCAAGTTCATGTCGAAAATGCCGATACGGGAATTACTTTTGACGGAAAGATTTGGTATCCCTCGTTGATTTCCTGTCTCGCCGCGCTCGCCGCCTATACAATCAGAAAGCCGGTTAAACTTCAGTTAAAGCGCCAGGAGGATTATGTTTTTTCGCCGAAACGTTGCGCCTCCGTGATACATATCAAAAGCACCCTGAGCCCCGAAGGAGTCATTCTTGACACAGAAGTTGAAGCAAAAATCGGTTTCGGCGCCTATGCGCTCTTAAGCGGCAGGATGCTCGAAACCGTTGCAAACTCATTTTTGGGTGTCTATAAAATGGGCAAAATAAAGATAAAAAGTTCCGCGTTACTATACAATATCCCGCCGACGGGACCCTTTGCCGGTTTCGGCTCCTCGTTTGCCGCCTTTGCCCTCGAGCGCCATATATCCAAAATATGCGACGCCTTCAAGGAGGAAGGCTCAGGCTGGAGGATCTCGCGCCTCGTCGGCAAACTTAAATCCCGTTTTGAAACCGATGAAAAAACAAAAACATCGGTGAATAACGTTTTATGCGCCGTTTCGCTTAAAAGCGGCTATAAAAGAAAATGGGCGGTATACGAACTGCTACGGTCGGTAGGCGAAAAAAAAGCAGAACGAGTTCTCCCTCAGCGGGGAATCGGGATAGCTTTTGCCCTTGCGGAAAATCGCGGTGAAGAAGACGACGCCCTCCCCCTCCCCTACCCGCCCGAAAATCAACATGATAATCCTATGGCTGCCATGGTAATCGAAATTGAAATCGACCGGATAAATTATGAAGCCAAGATACGCAGCATCTGGCTGTATATTTCTTCGGGGCATCTTGCCAATCAAACAAAAGCAAAACAGATACTCCGCTGCTCCCTGATTGCCGCGCTGGGCTGGGTTTCAACCGAGAAGATCAAATATGAAAACGGCATGATTACGCCGGAACTCTCCGCACATTATCAGATTCTGCCGGTTAGCGAAACGCCGCCCATCACTATCGACTTTATCGAAGAGCCTGATAAAAGCGTTCAGGATGAAAGCGTCCTTGAATCGCTTCCCTTCAGCGTTGTTCCCGCCGCCTACACGCAGGCTATCACCCAGGCGGTCGACTATCATTTGGAGCGTATCCCGATAACAGGACAGGATATTTGGAGGGTTATGCATATAAGAAGTAGGCAGACTGAAGAGGCGCCTCGAAACCTTGAGGAGGCGAAAGAGGTGGAATGACGGTATCTTTTATCTTAAACAACGAAAATGTAGTTACAAAAGTCGATCCGAATCAGCGGCTTGCCGACGTCCTCCGCGAAGAATTCGGGCTAACCGGAACAAAATCGGCGTGCCATAGCGGACACTGCGGCGCCTGCATAGTTCTCTTCAACAATACGATAAGCCCCTCATGCTTGATTCCCGCTTTCCGCCTTGGCGGGAGCACGGTTGTAACAATCGAAGGCTTTGCCCAAAGTGAGGAATACCAAGACATTGTCAGAGGCTTTGACGAAGCCGGCGCCGATGTGTGCGATTATTGCAGAGCGGGGAAAATCTTCATAGGCACCTCAATATTACGGAGCAAGAAGATATTATCCCGAGAAGAAATAGCCGCCGCCTTTAACAGCATCAAGTGCCGCTGCACCGATTCGGAAACGCTCGTCAACGGCATCCTGGCAGCGCGGAGGAGGATAAATGAGAGAGAATAAGCAGATATTTTATCCGGCTTCGATAACGGAGCTTATGAATGCATGGGAGAGAAATCCCGATGCGGTTCTCTTTTCGGGTGGCGCCTCGTGGCTGCAAAAACAGACAGATGAATTGTTTTTCTTTCCCGATACCTTGATTTCCCTCTACAATATTGCGGAACTCCGCAGGATAGACCGGACGGAACGCTATTTGGAAATCGGCTCGATGGTCAGTTTAAGCAGGATAGTGCGCCTGGGCAAAATCGTGCCGGAAGCGCTTGCCCTCTCCTTAAAGAGCACGCTGAGTGTGCTTCTGCGGAATTTTACGACAATCGGCAGTTGTATATGCAGGCGGAGCACGCCGGAACCGGTTATCGCAGGGCTCACGGCGCTCGATGCCCGCTATGAACTCCGCTCGGCAACTTCGAGCCGCTGGGTCAGCGCATCGCAGTTCGCCGCCGCCTCAGGCGATGTTTTATCTACAAAAGAATGTCTTACCCGCCTGCGTATTCCGCTGGAAACATGGAATTATACTCACTGCCGCGACTTCAGCGCCAAAGAGTCAGGCGATAGGGGCAATGAATTTGCGGTCTTTCTTGCCCGCATACAAAAAAACATCCTTAGCGAAGTGCGTGTAATATTTTCAGGCGCCACGATACTGCGCGACCGCGACAGCGAATTGACCCTTATAAACAATAAATTGCCGCTTGATAAAAAAACGATCGCAAACTTTATCGAACTCTGGAAAGAATATCTTGACACAAACGAAAATAGATCCGATTTCCAGAAGGCAAAACTCCTTAACTTTATCGATTCCGCCATCCACTATTTTGCGTATTGAAGGGGAAGGCTTTCTGCAATCCAAGCGCGGGAGTAGCAGGGCGAGCGCATTAAAATAAAAATCCCCGCGGCAAGCAGCGAGGTATTGAAGATTTCTCCTTGAAATCTTTGCGTATGCGGGGGAACAAATCCCCCGCACCCCCAGTTTCGCGCCCCAAGGGGCGGGGTATTGAACCAAAAAGAATTTGAAATAAAAAATCCCCGCGGCAAGCAGCGGGGTATTGAAGATTTCTCCTTGAAGTCTTTGCTCATGCGGGGGAACATATCCCCCGCACCCCCAGTTTTAACCGCCCCAAGGGGCGGTGTATCAGACCCCAAGTGGATGACGCCCTTTTCATACTGAAGGCGAAGGTAGAAAGCGCCTGAGGCGCAATAAAAAATCACGCAAATCCGCGGATTTTACGGATTGATGCAGAAAAAAGTCTGCGAAAGACGCGAAGAAATCGCAATTTATAAGGAGATTTTATGATTATTCGCGTCCATTCGCGGACGATTTGAAAATGCTGAAGAAGTATGTCCACAGATACACACAGATTAACACAGATGAAGAAAATTACGGAGTGAAAATCTGTGTGTATCTGTGGCCATCTGTGGACAAATTCTTAATGCGCTCGCCCTTAAGGTATTGACATCAGTCCCCCTTACTCTGTACAATAAAAAACTATAATCGTGCGTTGTCTTAAAGCCTGTTTCGGCGGCATAGGATGTATCGTTTCGTGCTATACGATATTCTCAATTCCCACACTTCTAACGAAGCATAGTGGGCTCATGTCGATTATTTTAGGGCACGTCTAATAACTAGGGGCAGGCAAGATTGTGCCGAATTTGCCCGCAGTTTGAAGCCCAAAAACGCAAGCATAATGGGTTTATGTTGAGCATTTTGGGCGAAAAAATGTAGGCAAAGGCGGTGCAAGATTGCCGCGCATGAGTTATTAGACGTGCCCTTTGTAACATGATTTCCACCTTTACCTTTGGCGGGGTAAAAACCGCTGTCCATATACAGGAAAATCTTCCTTCCCTGAAAAATATTCAATCAATCTGGGCGGGCGCTCCTCCCTCCCCTACCCTCTTTGTCTGTGATAGCAACACAAGGCACATAGCGGATGCGGCGCGAGGCAGGGACGAGAGCGCCCTCTGCATTTTGGAATCCGGTGAGGGCGCGAAAAACTGGCAGAGTGTCGAAAAAATTCTCGAGGCGGCACAAAAGTGCGGCGCGGGGCGGGACGCTCTTTTTGTCGCGGTTGGCGGCGGCGTTATGACGGATATTACCGGTTTTGCCGCTTCAATCTATATGCGGGGCGCGCGCCTGGCTTTTATTTCGACGACGCTGCTCGGTATGGTCGATGCGGCGCTCGGCGGTAAAACTGCCATCGATATGTTTGAACGAAAAAATTTTGCCGGCACCTTCTATCCCGCGCAGGCGGTATATATGCCCGTCTCGGTCTTGGGGACGCTTCCTGCGGCGCAGATTAAGTCGGGACTGGCGGAGATCGTTAAAACCGCGATTTTAGACGAAGAGAGCGATGACGATATTGCCTTTGAAAAATTCTACGCACTCAAAAATTTTACCACAGATAAGTCGGATGTGTTAAAAAAAAAATTGGCAAAATTAATTGCGGAGGCGGTTCGGGTGAAAGCTCGTTTTGTCGAGGCGGATCCGCAGGAGACGGGGGAAGCGCGCGTCCTGCTCAATCTGGGGCATACCTTTGCCCATGCGCTGGAATCTTCCGCCGGATTGGGAAAAATTTCGCACGGCGAGGCAGTCGCCTGGGGCATAGCGCGTGCCTGCGAACTTGGGCTGGCGCGGGGAAAAACACCCAAAGCGCGGGGCGAAAAAATACGCGCATTGCTTGGCGCTCTGGGCTACGAGATTGCCGCCCCTCACCCCGCGATGAAATCGCTTGAAGTATTTATGCGCTCTCTTGACGATGATAAGAAAAAGAAAGCCGGCGCTTTTCGTTTTGTTGTTCCCGCCGAAAGAGGCGCCGTGTTGATTCAGCTCAATGGGGAGAAAATGGAGGAAATGAATTTGATTAAAAATATTGCGGCAGGCGCCGGTGCGTAAATACTATGTGTGGGCGCTCGCCTGTTTGTTTTTTATCGGGGCAGGCGCGGCGGACGGGCAGGAAGAGCCCCAAGCGATTCGGTATTTTATAGAAAAGATTGATTTTAACATTGAAGGGCGCACCCATTCTTCAGCTATCTTGCGAGCGGGTAATTTTACGATAGGGACTGAGTTTGCCGACAAGGAAGCCCTCGATCTATTTATAAAAGAAAAAACGCAGGTGCTAAGGAATCACCTTCAGTTGGAAACGGCGCTTATTGAATATACCGAGGATGAGTTTGACGCCGGCGACGAAAGATGCGGTGTTACTTTGCTCATCACGACTGTTGATACGGTGAATTTTGTCGTTTTGCCCCAGCCTAAGTTCGACTCAAACGGCGGATTTGAAATGTTTTTCAAGATACGCGACTATAATTTTCTGGGCAGCCTGACGCCGCTCGGCATCGATATAGGTTTTATGCTGGATGATTTTCATCTGGGCGACTTTTCAAAGGGAAAGTATGTGTTAGACATAGAGGCAAATTATCCTTTTAGGGCACTGGGGTATAATTGGAATGTGTCTTTTAACGCGGGATTCGCCTATGTTGTAGGCGAGCCGTTTTCATTTACCAATGTTACGGGTCTGTCGCTTGACATTCCCGTTCAAGATACCACGCTGACATTCGGGTTTGATCAAGGAACGGTTATCGAAGAAGAATATTTTATGTTTGAAAAACAGTATCATGAAAATATTTTTGAAGACATTCAGTATATGTATTCAAAAATGTATGGACGCTGGAATATCCCGCTGGGCATAAAGGTTCCGGTTCTCGGCGAGCTGGTCTACAAACCTGAGATTTCGGGAAAAATAAACTACCGACTCGGCGGCGCCGATTTAGGGTATCGGCATGGTCCCATTTTGGGCTTAACGCAAAAAATCGGATTTAACAATATCAATCGGGTCGAAAATTTTAGGGAAGGCGTCATATTAAGCGTGGAGAATTCCAACGAGTACAATATCAATTTCACTGAATTGAATAACAACATAACATTCCTTGCGAAAGGGCATAAGATGCTCGGCGGTATCGCGGGAATAAGCGGCAGGCTGCGGTATAAGCAGTGGTTTAACGATCCTGAAAACTTCCGCGACCGCGATAGGGCTGAAGCGGGTAATATGCTCCGCGGCATCCGCGACAGGGCGCTCTCTGCCAATAATATGCTCTCGTTGAACTTGGATTTTCCCGTTCATGTTATTAATTTTGAGCCGGCAACATGGTTCAACGTTAGTTGGTTCAGTTATTTTCATTTCGAGATTATGCTTTCACCACTCATCGATATGGCATTTATGAACGGTAAGTTATCTGATTATTACGGGAAGCCCGTCAAAGATATGGCGTTTACCCCCGATGATTTTATGGTCACCGGCGGCATTGAAATGCTCGCCTTCCCGCTCAAGTGGCGCAACCTGGTTTTTAGATGCAGCTTTGCCGTCAATATCATGGAATGGGCAAAAACAGAAAATTTCCCTTCGGGTGATAACCAGGAAATATACATTGGACTCGACTTTTTTTACTAAGGGCACGCCCTCCATGACTATCATAATTATTGCCGGAGGGTCCGGCACCCGTCTCTGGCCCCTTTCAAAACCAGATTATCCTAAGCATCTGTTGAACCTCGCGGGGAACGGAACGCTGTTGCAGCAAACGTTTGAGCGGGCAAAGGCTACAGCGAGCGATGTCTTTATTGTAACGGAAAAGAGCCATGCTCATCATATTGAAAAACAACTGAAAGGATTTCCATCGGCAAATATATTGATAGAACCGGGAAGGCGGGGGACGGCAAATTGTGTGTTATTCGCCCTCGACGCGCTTAAAAGATTAAACCGCGAAGATGAGGCTGTCGTGTTTATCCACTGCGATCATATCGTGCAAAACACAGCCGGTTTTTCAGCTTCGATAAAAAAAGCCTGCGCCGCCTCTCTTGAAAAACAAAAGATTGTGCTATGCGGCGTAAAGCCGGCATATAATTCTGTCGGGTTTGGGTACATAGAAAAAGGCGCGGCTGACGGGGATGCTTACCAGGTTAATGCGTTTAAGGAAAAGCCCGACGCGGCGACCGCAAAACAATATGTTGAATCCGGTAATTTTCTCTGGAATACCGGTTATTTTATAGGCAGCGTCCGCCTCTTCCTTCGAGAAATAAAAAAATACGCGCCACAAATGCAGGCAAATTTCGAAAAGTTAGACGCCATCTCTAATATTAATTCTGATGAGTATAACAAGTGTTATCTTTCGCTAAAAAGCGGCGCTATCGACTATTTACTGATGGAAAGAGACCCGGAATTGCTCGTAACCCTTGCCGAATTTGATTGGGCGGATGTGGGGAATTTCAAAGACCTTCACGATATTTTGCCGAAAGATAGCAAGGGGAATTATATAAAAGGAAACGATGTCCATACTATTGATTGTGCGGATATTTTTGTTCGCAATGATGAAGAAAAACCGGTCGCCGTTATCGGATTAGAACACATAGTGGTTATCAACACGCCGAACGGAATACTGGTATCGTCCAAAGATGCTGTCCATAAAGCAGGCGAGATAGCAAAACAATTGCAAGAGAGTAGCAGGTGAATTCCACCGTGCCCGAAAAATATAAATGGGTATTCTATATAAATCCCTTAAGCGCCCCTATAGAACTCTTTCGAATCTGGGTTTTCGGATCGGGATATGTGTCGGCAGACATGATCACTATCAGTATTGTCCTCACCCTTATCTTTTTCTTTTCAGGACTTGTCATGTTCAATAAATATGAATGCTCATTTGTGGATGTCATTTAAGCGCCTCAGGGTGCCTCAGGGTGCCTCAGGCACTTTCAGCCTTGCCTTCAGTATGAGAAGGGCGGATTCGTTCCCTTGGGTTTAATTCCGTCTCAGGCACTTTCAGCCTTGCCTTCAGTATGAGAAGGGCGAATCATTCCCTTGGGTTTAATTCCGTCTCTGGCGGTTTCAGCCTTGCCCTTGGTAAGAGAAGGGCGATTCATTCCCTTGGGTTTATTTGTTTATTCATAAAGGAGTAATAAAATATGAAAACCGCGCTTATAAGCGGTATTACCGGTCAGGATGGAGCCTATCTATCGGAATTTCTTTTGAAAAAGGGATATGTCGTCCACGGCATTAAACGCCGCGCTTCAAGCTTTAATACGGATAGAATTGATCATCTCTATCAAGATCCTCACGAGGAGAACAAGTGCTTCTTTCTGCACTACGGCGATCTTACCGACACATCAAATATTGTCCGCATAGTTCAACAGGTTAAACCCGATGAAATCTATAACCTGGGCGCTCAAAGCCATGTTCAAGTTTCGTTCAAGGTGCCTGAATACACGGCGGATACCGACGCGCTTGGGACGTTGCGGCTGCTCGAAGCGATACGCATACTCGGCATGGAGAAAAAAACGCGTTTCTATCAGGCGTCTACAAGCGAGCTATACGGAAAAGTGCAGGAGATTCCGCAGAAGGAAAGCACCCCATTTTACCCGCGCAGCCCTTATGCGGCGGCAAAACTCTACGCCTATTGGATTGTGGTCAATTACCGTGAATCATATAATATGTTCGCCTGTAACGGAATCCTTTTTAACCATGAAAGCCCGATACGCGGTGAAACGTTTGTTACAAGAAAAATTACCCGAGCGGCGGCGCGGATAAAACTGGGGCTACAGGATAAGCTCTACATGGGCAATATCGACTCAAAAAGAGATTGGGGATTTGCCGGCGATTATGTTGAACTCATGTGGTTGATGCTCCAGCAGAACGAGCCTGACGATTATGTTATGGCAACAGGCGTTACCACGACCGTCCGTGATTTTATATCAATGTCCTTTGCCGAAGCGGGAATAGCCCTGCGCTGGGAAGGCAAGGGTATTGATGAAAAAGGTCTTGATGAAAAAAGCGGAAATGTCCTTGTCGAAATTGACCCGCGTTATTTCCGCCCCGCCGAAGTTGAATTACTTGTCGGAGACCCCTCGAAGGCGCTTACCAAACTTGGATGGAAACCAAAGACTCAGTTGCCTGAACTGGTGAAGATGATGGTAAGCAATGATATAAAACTAGCCGAAAAAGAACTCTATCTTATCAATGGGGGTATGAAATAAAAAATTACTATGAATAAAACTGATAAAATATATATAGCGGGACACAGGGGGCTTGTCGGAAGCGCGATACAGAGAAACCTTATATCGCAAGGGTATGAAAATATCATCACACAGCCCCATAGCGAACTTGATTTAATCAGTCAAAATGACGTTGACGATTTTTTTGCGAAAGCCAAGCCTGATTATGTTTTTCTTGCGGCGGCAAAAGTCGGCGGCATCCGGGCAAATTCTAAGTATCCCGCGGATTTTATCTATCAAAATATGTTAATTGGTTTTAATATTGTCAATGCCGCCTATAAACACAAGGTAAAAAAACTCCTCAATCTGGGTTCGTCCTGCATCTATCCAAAGATGGCGAGCCAGCCGCTTAAAGAAGAATACTTGCTCACAGGCGCCCTTGAGTCGACAAACGATGCCTATGCCATCGCCAAAATTGCCGTTATAAAATTATGCAGTGCGATGAATAAACAGTATGGCACTAATTTTATTTCGGTAATGCCGGCAAATCTTTATGGTCCCGGAGATACCTATGATATTAAAAACGGGCATGTCCTCCCGTCAATGATACAGAAATTTCACCATGCAAAAATTTCGGGAACAGATTCCGTCACCCTCTGGGGGGATGGTTCCCCCTACCGTGAATTCTTATTTAACGAAGACCTCGCCTGTGCCGTTGTGCACCTTATGCAAAATATGGATGCCGCCGATATAGGTGAGTTCATCAACATTGGTTCGGGCAAGGATCAGACTATCAAAGAATTGGCGGAGCTTGTCCGTCAGGTTGTGTATACTGACGCGCCGCAAAGAGAGTGTGCGATTACCTGGGATACCTCAAAACCAAATGGGACCCCGCGTAAACTACTGGATGTATCGCGCTTAAACGCGCTCGGTTGGAGGGCGGAAACTCCTCTGCGCGAGGGAATTATAAAAGCATACGAGGCGTTTTGCGAAAAAAAATAATATTGGGGTTATTCCATTACTACTGGAATAACTATTCCATTACTACTGGAATAACTTGGAGTTCTATGCTATACTCTATCCATGATATTATCTGAATTCCGTGATATTGCCCTTTCACAAAATGAAGCCTTGCCGCTCAAAGAAAGCGGGCTTGAACGTTCTGCCTTGAATGAATTGCCGGATATTCAAAGCCATGCGCTTGTTGTCTGCGGGGTGCGGAGGTGCGGTAAGAGTACCTTGTTGCATCAATTTGTTAAAAAGTCGGGCAAGAAGTTTTTCTATTTTAACTTTGATGATATGCGCCTCAATGATTTTTCCGTCTCTGACTTTGCGCTTTTGGACATTGTTATAGGCGAAACAGGAAAGAGCTTACTCTTTTTTGATGAAATTCAATCGGTACCAAAATGGGAATTATATATCCGGCAGAAACTCGATGAACATTTTCAAATCATCGCTACCGGTTCAAACGCATCGCTTTTGAGTGGGGAACTTGGAACAAAACTCACCGGTAGGCATATCACCAAGGAATTGTTTCCGTTTTCGTATCAAGAATATTGCCGTTTTACCAGACAGAAGGCTGCTGCGGAGTCGCTCAATGCGTATTTGGCATCAGGCGGCTTTCCCGAATATCTTAAAAGCGGCAACCCGGATATTCTTTCACAACTTCAACTGGATATTTTACACCGGGATATTGCGGTGCGCTATAAAATTCGAGATGTGGCATCCCTTAAACGGCTTTTTTCATATCTCTTATCCAATGCCGCTCAACTGGTTTCGCCCAGTAAGCTTACATCGGTTATAGGGGTGCGCTCACCTACCACCATATTGGAGTATTTTTCATATTTTGAATTATCTTATTTAATTCACCTCATACCGCGCTTTTCATGGTCTGCAAAAAAGCAGAGTCTTGCGCCTAAAAAAATATATATCGTGGATTTAGGGATAATACACACCGGATCGGTTTCATTTACCAACAACCACGGCGCTCTTTTGGAAAACTTTGTGTTTAATACCATTCGGTTAAAAACTAATGATATTTTCTATTTTTCCACAAAAGACGGCGAATGTGATTTCATTGTGAACCCTCATAGCCAAAACATCCTCTGTGTGCAGGTTTGTTTTATCCTTACTCAAGATAATCGGACCCGCGAAATAAACGGACTTCTGGCGGCGATGGATTTTTTTGACCAGCAGAAAGGAATAATTGTGACCATGGACTCGAAAGATCTTATTATATCAGGGAGCCGGAAAATACAGGTTATACCGGCATGGGACATAAAGGAATGGACCGTATGATGAAAAAATAATAATAATATCAGAGACGGAAGTATATTATGGAAGCTATGGAAAAAAGCAATGAGCCAGATGGCATGAATGAAGACCATCTTTGAAAAATAATTATGTCTAGCACGTCAATTTATATAGAACATCTATCAAAGAAATATAATTATAAAACAGAATTCTCTGATGGATTTATGCTGTTGCCTCTATTTGAAGGCAATGTACTAAAACCACCTTATTTTCGAAAAAGTATCATTCGAGCGAAAAAGAAAGAATATGGGTGAAAAATGCTAGAATTTGGACATGTCTTGATAATATGGGTGAAAAATGCTAGAATTTGGACATGAGAGACATAAAAACTCCAATTCCTTTGCTGCCGCCCGATCTTAAAAAAGTTGAAACGACGGCTATTTTAAGAAAAGAGGCAAAAGCCCGTGCAACGTTAGCGGAATTAAAAGGTTTTGCTCCTACGATTCCCAATCAAAACATATTGATTAACGCGATAGCTTTACAGGAAGCAAAGGAAAGTTCCGCAATTGAAAATATTGTTACAACACAAGATGAATTGTATAAAAATTTAACCATAAAATCATCCGCCATGGATTCTTCCGCAAAAGAAGTAATCAATTATAGAGAAGCGGTTTATAAGGGATGTGATATTATAAAGATGCGGCGTTTAATAAGCGTCAGTGATGTAATAAAAATTCAAGAAACTATTATTAAGAATAACGCAGGTATACGGAAATTACCAGGGACATCATTAGTTAATAGCGCAACAAATGAAATTGTCTATACTCCGCCACAGGATTATAGGGAGCTATGTTATTTACTTGATAATTTCTGCACTTATTTGAATGATGATGAAGATAGTTTATGGAAAATGGCTGTGTTACATTATCAATTTGAAACCATACATCCTTTTTATGATGGCAATGGACGAACCGGAAGGATACTAAATATCCTATATCTGTTATTAAAGAAACACATTGACACGCCGATTTTATATTTAAGTTCTTATATCATTAAGAACAAGAGCGAATACTATACACTTTTGCAGGAAGTCAGGGAAACAAATGTCTGGGAAAATTGGTGTTTTTTTATATTGGAAGGAATAGAAGAAACAGCCAAACAAACATTGGAAAAAGTAAAATCCATAAAGGATTTGCTCGAATTAACCCTGGAGAAAGTGAAAGAGCATTGCCCCAAGATATATTCAAAAGAATTGGTGGAAATAATATTTGAAAACCCCTATTCAAAGATAGATTTTGTGGTAAACAAGTTAGATATAAACCGGAAAACAGCATCAAAATACTTAAAAGAACTTGAAGAAAATAATTTTTTATCGCCTTTACGGGTAGGCAAAGAAATAATATATATCAATAGTCATTTAATGGAAATGCTAAAGAAGTGAAGTTATAAAATGCAAAAATGTTTTAAGCAACTGAATAACAAAGGAGTTAATGATGAGTAATATTGCGCTCCCTTCTACTATGCCGAAATTCGAGGTAGTCAATGCGGCATGATTCGACTCCGCTGAACCGCGTTCTTTTTTTTGTGCATTATAATAAATACGATGGACTTTGCGATCATGTTTTGTATTTGCTTGAAAATATAAAACATATATACAAACATATTGTTTTTATTTCGAATAGCCCGCTTAAGACAGAATCTGAAAATAAAATTGCACAATTATCTAATACGGTTATTATTCGCGAAAATAAAGGATACGACTTCGGGGCATGGAAAGATGCAATACTAGGGGGGGGGGGGGGGGGATAAATCAATACGACAATCTTACCCTAATGAATGATAGCTGTTTTGGTCCTCTTTTTGATTTAGAACAGGTTTATCTAAGGATGGAACAAAAAGACATAGATTTTTGGGGTTTAACAGAGTTTAGGGAAAGTAATTACGGAATGCCGGGGACCAATGAAAGAGTACCTGCCCATCTTCAAAGTTATTTTTTATGTTTCAATAAAAAAACAATAAACTCTGAAACATTTCAAATTTTTTGGCGTAATGTCGATTACGAAAAGGATATAGACGCCGTAATTCAAAAATATGAAACGCAGCTTACACTACTACTACAGAATTCAGGTTTGGTATACGGTAGTTTTTTTAATATAGCACCGCAGACAATATGCAAACTCGATTTATCAAAACAGCAAGCGTATATATTAAAATTAAATAAGATTCCAATGATTAAAATAAAGGCGTTTTTAGGGTTTGAATGTCCTTATTATTTGATTGACTTAATCAAAAAAAACACTGATTACCCTGTTCGGTTTATTGAAAATTATTTTTCAGATTATTATAATCCAAATACATCTATTCTTATCAATAATAAACTTATTCCTGCACGTATTTCTGAAAGAAAAGATTATAGCAGTCTAAAAATCGCTATACATTTACATGTTTTCTATCTTGATATCTTTGAAAGATATATCGAATTCTTTGACAACTATTCATTTAGATTTGATCTATTTATTACAACAGACACTTTGGGGAAAAAAGAGCATATAGAAAATTTTATTGCTACGCATAACGCGGGTCTAAGTGTAAAAGAAATAATTGTGTTTCAAAACCTGGGGCGCGATATATTTCCTTGGTTGTTGATTGCAGACCGAATTTCAACGTATGATATTGCCGCACATCTCCATACCAAAAAATCAATAACTGCTTATGATTGGATTGGTATTACATGGCAGGAAGAATTATTCAATCTCTTAGTTGTTCCGGCTAGTACTATTATTGAAACATTCGAAAACAATACTAAAATCGGTATTATTATTCCAGAAATTCCTTTTTACTTTCATGTAATTTATCCAATAAGTTTTGTCCGTGATATAAACGCTCAATTAATAATGAACTCGCTCTGGGAAAAGATGGGGTGTAACAAAAATATAGATTTTACAAATTTATCTACGTTAATTTTCCCTTACGGGACAATGTGCTGGTACAGACCTCGTGCTTTTAAGTCTCTGGTAGACCTCGGCGTAAAAACGAATGACATTCCTTTAGAGCCAATCGCTTTGCAGGGCACCGTGCTTCATGCTATTGAAAGATTGTTAGTATATCTGGCATGGAATGAAGGATATGATTACCGTATCATGGTGCCTGAAACGCCGCACGTTAGTAATTTCATTGAAAATATGCGTATAGAAAAAACAAATAAAGAACTTGAAACTATAATGCATTCTAAACCATACCGAATAGGAAATTTAATGCTGACTTTACCAAGAAAAATGAAAGCATTATATCGTTACTTTAAGAAGAAATGAATTTAATTGACTTTTCAAAGATTGACGATAGAATCGCAGTAGATGCTTAGATGCTCATATTCATATACAAAGATTTCAAGGAGAAATCTTCAATACACCGTGGCTTGCCGCGGGGATTCTTTATTAACAGAACGGAAAACGCTCTGCATGAAAGTATTGATAGGGAACTCGGTACAAAATCATATTTTTGCGAGCCATATCACAGTTGGGAGAAAGGTAGTATTGAAAACCGGAATGGTATATTGCGGAGATATTTTTCGAAAAAGTTTAATTGGGCATTGTCCAATCAAGAGGAGATTGATAAAGTTGTAGCTAAGATTAATGAGACACCGATGAAGTGTTTAGGTTTCAAAATGCCTGCTGAGTTTTTTGCCAATTACTCAAGCGTTGCACGTGCATATTGAATCCGGGTTTTGAATATACTCAATTTCAAAATATATCGAGTGGGCAATTATTTTTACAGGAGACGCTTATGAAACGAAGACTACCCTTAGGCATACAAGACTTTCCCAAATTACGCGAAGGCGGCTATTGTTATGTGGACAAGACTGCCCGCATATACGACTTGATAACCGGTTCGGGGTCGCAAGTTTTTCTTTCTAGACCGCGGCGCTTTGGCAAATCACTACTATGTTCGACTCTGGGAGCTATCTTTGATGGACGGCGGGAACTTTTCAAGGGGCTTGCGATTGACTCAACAGATTGGGAATGGAAAAAGCATCCGGTAATTCGTATTGACTTGAACGCAGGAAGGTATGAGGAGGGACATAACTATCTTGATACAAGACTTGAGTGTGCGCTTAAAGACAATGCCGACTCAATGAATGTGGCGGTGCGGGGCGATGTGGTAGAAGATCAATTTGCCAACCTTATTAAAAACTTACATATCAAAACTAATGAGAAAGTCATTGTTATTGTAGATGAGTACGACAAACCCTTGCTCAACACAATCGAGAATGTCGAGATGCATAAAAGAGTCCGCACCGCGCTCAAGTCTTTTTATGGCGTCCTAAAATCCTCCGATGCGTACCTGCAATTTGTGTTTTTAACCGGCGTTACGAAGTTTTCGCAGGTAAGTATATTTTCCGACTTAAACCATCTGAGCGATATTTCGTTGGACCGCCGGTATGCCGATTTGTGCGGCATTACGCAGGA
>JAITNZ010000226.1 GCA_031290205.1 Spirochaetaceae bacterium | reverse complement strand
GAACCTGCAACATCGCTTGGTGTTAGTGTAACCTGCGCCACGCCTCTACGAATGCCGCTGGATAAACGCCCTACGGGCGCGGCGGCTGGGCGGGGCGGCGCCCCGCAGAGGGGGTAGCGCGCAACAACGTGCGCGCGTAGGGGGAGACTTCCCCCTCTTCACCTACTACTTACTCCCTATTTACCACGAATTGGGAAGTGCACCCCCGAAGAATGCGTGCCCTTGTAAATTTCAGCATTAATCGTTAAAATGTCCTTCATATAGGGGGCTTTACAATGATTATGGAAACATTAGATATGCGGGGGCAGCCCTGCCCGATGCCAACGGTAAAAGCAAAAGAGATGCTGGCAAGACAGGATATACAAGGCGTGATCGTGGTGGTAGACAATTTTGTCGCGGTGCAGAACCTCGAAAAGATGGCGAAAGGGACAGGCTGCTCCTTTTCTTATGCTGAGGAGGGGGCATCGCTCTATAAGGTGAGCATCGCCAAAGACACTGCCGCTGGGCAGGCTTTTAACCATACGCAGCTTGCGTCGGCGGAATCGGCTTTCGCCGCAGGAAGCGGGGGAAAGGGCGCGGTTGTTCTTGTAACGGCGGACAGCATGGGTAGGGGGGCGGAGGATCTGGGGAAGCTCCTCATCAAAGGGTTTATCTTTTCGCTTTCGCAGTTAAACCCGCCGCCCGAGGCGGTAATTTTTTTGAATAGCGGGGCGCGGCTCACGACGGAAGGGGCAAATACCGTCCCCGACCTCAAGGCGCTGGAAGAAAAAGGCACTGGGGTTTATACCTGCGGGACCTGCGCTAATTACTATAAATTGACCGAGTCTTTAGCTGTTGGCAGCATTGTTGACATGATGAATATTGTAACCCGTTTGGCAAAGGCATCGAGCGTGATTACGATATAACACTATGATATACGCAAATTATGCCGCCACAACGCATGTTTTGTCCCCCGTTGTGGTTAAAGAGCTCCGCGACTATGTGAGCGCCGCTCACCTGAACGCCGCCCGCAATTTTGAAGGGCTGGAGGCAGGAGCAATAACGCTTAGGGCGCGACGGGCTGTCGCAAAGCTCTTTGGGGTGGCAGACCCCCTCAGGGTGATACTCACCAGCGGCGCTACCCAGTCGCTGAATATGGCAATAAACGGCTTGGCGAGTCCGGGAGACCATGTGCTCGCAACGAGTGTCGAACATAACGCAACGGCACGCCCGCTTGAGTGCTTACGAAAATGCGGCGCGATAGAGCTTGATTGGCTCCGCTGTGAACCGGACGGTAGTCTCGATCCGCAAACCGTCCGCAAGGCTATCCGCAAAAATACCAAGCTCCTCGTGATGACCCACGCCTCAAATGTACTGGGTACAATATTGCCCGTCGCCGAATGCTTTACTATCGCCCGCGAATACGGCATCCGCACTATCCTCGATGCCGCCCAAACCGCCTCGGGCACTTTCAGCATCGCCTTCGATAAGTCCGCCTTAGGCGCTTCCAGCCTTGCATTCGATAAGCGAAGGGCGATTCAGGCAGAGGGCGGCGCGTCAGAAGACGGCGGCTCTGGTAGCGGCGGCTCAGAAAGAGCCGGACCAGGCGCGGCGGAGACCGACTTAGGAGGCTGCTGCGATGTGATGGCGTTTACCGGGCACAAGGGGCTCGGCGGACTTGCCGGCTCAGGCGGCTTCGTGATTGGGGAGGATGCCGCCGCCGCGATGCGTCCTTGGATTCGGGGGGGCACCGGCAGTGTCTCAGACTCCCTCGATATGCCGGAATTCCTGCCGGATAAGTTCGAGCCAGGCACGCAAAACACGATTGGCGCTCTCGGCATTGCCGTATCAATCGAGGAGATTTTGCGAGGCGTCGTCGAAAAAATAAGAGAACATGAATGTAAGCTCACCGCGCGCTTTATTGCGGGGCTGCGGACGATGAAGAAGATTACGATATATGGAACCGGCGATGCTGCGCGTAGCGTCGCGCTTGTTTCAATCGTTGTCGAAGGGTATGACGCCGGAGACCTATCAAGGCAGCTGTTTGAAAAGCACGGCATCATTACCCGTAGCGGCTTGCACTGCGCTCCGCTGGCACACATGACTGCCGGAACCTACCCGAGCGGCGCCGTTCGCTTCAGTTTTGGAAGCGGAACGACGGAAGGCGATATCGACACGATGCTTCTCTCACTGGCTCGGATATAGTCAAGACTAAACTCAGCCCGGGTGAGCAGGCGGTGACCGGATGTTTCCGGCAATCCCATCACCCACTCTCCAAGCCCCGCGCTTCTAGCGCCTTTGCCCGCTCTGCCGCAGAATGGAAACAGAGCGTGAGTAATGCGAAGAGCACAATCTTTATCTTTTTGAGCCCCCCCCTGCCGCAGCGTGCGGTGTAGGAAGTATCGAGGGCATTCCACAGCTCGAAGATTTCGGGAATAAAGCTGAGCAGGAGGGCAAGCGCGGGAGCGAGCCTCGCACGAAGCGAAATATTTTTCCCCAGTGCTAAGGGCATTTTTCTTAACAGCGAGCGGCTTGTTATTTCAACCATGAAGAGTGCATCTTTAATCTCTATTGATGTTGTTGTCCTGAAAAACAACGCAGAAAGCTGCATGACCAAGAGAAGTCGGCACACCAAGAGGATATACTCATCATTGGGAATGAAGAGTGAGGGGGGGGGGGGGATGAGTGGGATGAACGCAATGAATTTTCCTATGAGCCCCAATCCGTATAAAAATACTCCGTAAAAGAGCGCCGGTTTTATGTTGCTCATTTGTTCTAAAAAAGAAAATCCGCATATCCTCGTTATGATACCCATACAGCCAATTCCTATCAGTATACTGGTTATATCCATATACATGATGAGGATAGCGAGCGGGAATAGTAATACCAATTTAACAAGCGCAGGGACACGGTATATAAAAGTTTTTCCTTTTTTATAACGGAAAACTATATTCTTTGATTTCATAGCCAAAGCAGGTCATCGATGCTGTTTGAGCTACCAAGCGGGTTATGTATCCCCCACTGCAAAAGATTTTCTTGCAAACCCTCACGCGCCGTTCCGTTAAAAACAATGTTCCCCCGCTTCAGAACGACGAGGCTGCCGGCAAGTTTCAAGCATTTTTCAAGTTCATGCGTGAGGATGATAATTGTTTTCTGTTTTGCCTGCAACTGGAGGAGCAATGTATTCACGCAGCTGACCCCTTTGTAATCGAGGTTAGCGTAAGGTTCATCAAAGATGAGAATATCGGCGTTCATCGCAAGCACTCCGGCGACGGCAAGGCGGCGCTTTTCACCACCCGAAAGAAAGCGTGAGGGGAAATCGGCTTTGGCGCTCAAACCGGTTTCGGTAAGCGCCGACTGCACAATGGTATCGCGCTCCGCCTTGGTCATGTTTTTACCGCGCACCCCAATCGCAATATCCTCGCGCGGCGTTTCACCCAAAATCTGGCTGTCGGCATTTTGAAAAACAAGCCCGACCTTGCCGGTAATCTCGACGGCGCCGGAGCTTGGCTCTTCGAGTTTTGCGATTATCGCCATCAGGAGGCTCTTTCCCGAACCATTTGCCCCGGCAATCACCGTACAGCTTCCCCGCATGATACTCAGCGTAATATCATCGAGGGCATAAAACGCCCCGCCGCGTACTTGTTGGCTATCAGCATAGTCGCTCATACGAAAAGTCTTGGTGATATGCTGTAAGCAAACCGCGCTTATCATTGGTATCTACTTGGTATCTAATCGGGATTGATATACCGCGCGGCGATAGGGCGGAGGGCAAGCGTGAGCAACGTGAAGATGACGAGTTTTACCAGGTCGCCGGGGATGAACGGCAGAAACGCTTCGGGCAGCGCCTTCACGAGTGCGGCGGAAAAGCCGCTTCCGTCCCGCTTCATCACATAGCTTGCCGCATACCAGCATAAGCCGGGGACGTAGACGGCTAGGAATCCGGCTAACCCTGCGGCGGCGGTTTTAACGATGCGTGCAATGGATTTTGTTTCCGTGCACGAGGGGATGCCGAGCAGCAAACCGATAACGAGGCTGCCGAGCAGGTAGCCGATTAAAAATCCGCCGGTGGGACCGAGGAGGATGGCGATTCCGCCGCGCCCACCTGCATAGACGGGGAGCCCGAGTGCGCCCGCCACCACGAACAGGAGGACGGAAGCCGCCCCCCCCAAGCCGCCGAGCAGCCCGCCCGCGAGCAGCGCCATCATATTTTGCAGCACGAGCGGCACGACGGCGAAGGGGCCGGCTGCAAGCTGAACAATACAGCTTACCGCAATCAATGCGGCAAATAACGCGGTAAACACCCGCCTGTTCCTCAACGCCGCTTTCGGCGCTTTTCTTGTTTCCATATAGTTATCTCCTTATTCGCCGCAAGCGACGTTTTACTATTGCCCATTAGTTTTCAGAATTCTTCACCCAATAGCCTTTACCAATTCCCGAATGGGTATTTTATGCAGATCAATTTTCATTGCGCCTCAGGCGCTTTCTACCTTTGCCTTCAGTATGAAAAGGGCGTCATCCACTTGGGGTCTGATACCCCGCCACTTGGGGCGGCTCAAACAGGGGTGCGGGGGATATGTTCCCCCGCATAAGTAAAGACTTCAATGAGAAATCTTCAATACGAAAATAAGTATATTTCCCGTTTATTGATAATGGACTTTCGTCCATTTTTTGCCTCCTAGACTGTATTATACCCCCTTATTAGCCCCCCAACAGACGGCGCCTTATGAACAGCAGGGTCTGCCCCCCCCCCCATTCCCCGTTATGGCATTGCTACCGGTGCTTCGATGAAGGGACTGCGGAGTTGGTTTTGCGAGCGGAGCGTCCATTCACCACCGCGCTGTTTTGATACGAATGTCCATAAGTCCCGTGCGGGAGCCGCTTTGCCGTTCGCATAAAGAGATGCGGCAAGGTAGTAAAGCGTCTTGAAATAATCGGCGCCCGCCATGTATTTCTGGATATCCGGTCTTCGTTCGATTTCGCGCATCAGATCATCGAGGGTGGTGAACGTAAAATCAAATCGTTTGCGGATAGCCTCGGCAATCACCACCGTGTTGGTGTTCAGCGCGGCGAACATCAGCTGGGCTTCGGCAAGATTATAGCGTCCCGAAATATAGTAATAGTGTCCTAGCAAACGGTGTGCCTTTTCGGTCTTCCCGTTATCGTGCCTGAACATCGTGAGGAATTGGTTTATCCCCTCGTTGTTCAAGGTTTGCGCCATCGCATTGCGGACAAAGTTTTCGGACTCTTGCCAGAGCGTATCGTCCTTAAGTACTTCGAGGAGCGCCCGTTCCATTTCGTTATAGCGCTGTCCGGTTGCGCCGAGCTCGGCAATTTTATAGAGGATGTCGTTTTTCCAATCGGGGCTGCGCTCTTCGGGGTGGGGGGCAAGCGCCTTACGATACTGGTCGAGGGCTATATCCCGTTCACCTTCAAGCCGGTAGACTTCGCCGATCCAATACTCCGCTTCGGGATACTCTTTCATCAGCGTAAAAAGAGTTAACGTCGTCTGTGCCGAATTTTGCAACGCGCCTCGCCCCAGATGGTAGACCAGTTCGGCAAGCGCCGCCGCCGCGTCAAACTGATTGCGGTCATTGATGTACGTTTCGACAAAGTCGAGCGAGTCGCCAAAACGGCGCACATCGTGAATCGACAAGAGCGAGATAAAGGTCGTCTCCCAGCGCGTCCATATACGCCGCCGTTCATTGCGGGCATCCTCGAAGTAACGGAGCGCCTGCCCGTAATCGCCCTCGCGGAAGAACTTTTTCCCCTCTTCCATAGTATACCAATACGGCGTTTCCGCCTCGAAAGTCGGCATCCTCCCCCGCTGCGTCTGATTCCGCGTCTGTGAAAAAAGCGCGTTCACGACGCTTAAAAAGAGAAACACGAGCAGAAAAGCGTGTATAAAAGGTAATCGCGGGGAAATAGCACTCATCCTTATCATTATCGGATTTTTTTGCCGAAGAGTATAGTGGAGGAGGGGGAAGTCTCCCCCTACGGGCGCACTGCGTTGCGCCCTACCCCCTCTGCGGGGCGCCGCCCCGCCCAGCCGCCGCGCCCGTAGGGCGTTTATCCAGCGGCATTCGTAGAGGC
>JAITNZ010000189.1 GCA_031290205.1 Spirochaetaceae bacterium | reverse complement strand
AGGATGCGCGCAAGAAGGCGGCGCGGATTCAGAAAAACGCGGACTCGGTTGTTGCGGAACAGAAGACTCAGTGGGATGGGAAGCTGCGCGAGGCTCTTATAAAAGAAGAAGAGCAATTTGCGAGCCGTTTCGGTGAGTATAAAACGGAAACCGACGCGCGGCTGGCACTGGACAAGCGGCGGATTCAATGGGAAAAAACCGAAGCGCAGCTGCAACAAGCCGCCGCCGAATTTTTAGGCGCCGCCGAGCGGGAAAAACTTATCGACTGCGCGGGAGCGCTTTTTGCCCTCCGCTACAGGGAATGTTTTCAGGCGGATGCCGTTGACGCGGCGGATGCGGCGCTCAGTTTTACCGGATTGCGGCAGGACGAGGTAGAGGCACTGCTGAAAAAGGCGCTGCCGGATTGTGACCGTTCGCGCTGGAAACCGAGTGGGGCGCCGCTTAAATCTCAGTTTGGCGGCGCGGACATAGGGCTGCGGCTCGAAGCTGGGGCTGCGTCCGTCAGCGTGCAAATTGGCGCCGAACTAGAAGAATTGCTGCTGAACCACCGCGCCGAACTGGTGAGCGCCCTCCTCGGGGAAGGGTTCCCTGAGGAGGGCGCTGTGGTACTCAGCAGTAAACCGGCTCAGTCTGATATGAAAGCGGTAGCCGATCAACATGGGCTGAAAGCGCCTGTGGTGCCGCCTGTGGTACTCAGCAGTAAACCGGCTTCCGCCGTTGGGACTGCTGGCGCCCCTCAACATGGGCTGGAACCGCCTAAGGCGGGGCGGGTTACCCGCATAGCGGGACCGATTGTGCATATTGAGGGGCTGAGTGGGGCGGCGCTTTACGATGTGGTGCGGGTTGGCGAGAAAAAAATTACCGGCGAGATTATCCGCATGGAAGCAGGCGAATCGGTCGTGCAGGTTTACGAGGATGATACCGGCATGCAGGTCGGGGCGGAGGCGTTCACCACCGGGAAGCCGCTTTCCGCGCTCCTTGGTCCTGGTCTTATCGGGAACATTTACGACGGCATTCAGCGCCCGCTCGAGACGCTTTACAATCAGTCCGGCGCCTTCATGGCAATCGGCGCCGAAGGCGACCCGCTCGATACCAAAAAACTCTGGGACTTCGTCCCCAATGCCGAGATTCAGCAGAAATTGAGCGCGGGGGAGCGGGTCGAGGTTACGGCAGGTATGGTACTCGGCTCGGTCAAGGAAACGGAGAGCGTTACCTGCACGATTATGGCGCCGCCCGACATCAAGGGGGGGCGCCTCAGCTTTTTGGCGGAGGCGGGCGAGGTTACGGTTGAGTCGATCATCGCGCGGACTGATGAGGGGGACGAAATCCCCGTCGCCCAGTGGTGGCCCGTGCGGAAGCCCCGCCCCAGCGCGAAGCGCCTTGCCGCCGACCAGCCGCTGATTACCGGGCTGCGGGTTATCGACGTGTTTTTTCCGCTCTCGAAAGGCGGCACCGCAGGCATTCCCGGCGGCTTCGGCACCGGCAAGACCATGACTCAGCATGCCATCGCCAAGTGGTGCGACGCCAACGTTATCATCTACATCGGCTGCGGCGAGCGGGGCAACGAGATGACCGAAGTCCTCACCGAGTTCCCCGGACTCATCGACCCGCGCACGGGGCGCAGCCTCATGGAAAGGACGATTCTGATAGCAAACACCTCGAACATGCCCGTTGCGGCGCGCGAAGTGTCGATATATACCGGCGTAACGCTCGCCGAATTTTACCGCGATATGGGCTACAGCGTCGCCCTCATGGCGGACAGCACGAGCCGCTGGGCTGAGGCGCTGCGCGAACTTTCCGGGCGCCTTGAAGAGATGCCCGCCGAAGAAGGCTTTCCCGCCTATCTGCCCTCGCGGCTCGCCGAATTTTACGAGCGGGCGGGCAGAGTGAAGACGCTCAACAATCTTGAAGGCTCGGTTTCGATTATCGGGGCGATTTCCCCGCCCGGCGGCGACTTTTCAGAGCCGGTAACGCAGAATACGCGGCGTTTTATCCGCTGTTTCTGGGAGCTTGACCGCGAGCTTGCCAACGCGCGCCACTATCCCGCAATTAGCTGGACGGACAGCTATAGCGAATATGCCGCCGACATCGCCCCCTGGTGGGAGCGCGTGAATCATACCTGGCGGACGACCCGTCAGGATGCGCTCAACCTTTTGCAGCGCGAGCAGCGCCTTGCCGAGATTGTCCGCCTTATCGGACCCGACGCGCTTCCCGACGACCAAAAACTCATCCTTACCGCCGCGGACATCATCAAAGAGGGCTTTCTTCAGCAGAATTCGTTTGACGATATTGATATGTACTGCGTCCCCGAAAAGGAAATAAAGCTCCTGGGCATGATAATGGAATTCTATCATCTTGCTGATGAGTGTGTGCGGCTCGGCGCACCGCTTATCCGCGTGCTCGCTCATTCGGTCAAGGAAAATCTATCCCGCCTAAAGAGCGAGGTGCCCAATGACGCGCTCGAGCGGCTCGACGCATTTGCCGAGGAGATGCGCGTCAACCTTGAGGGGCTGGCGAATTTTTATAAAAACAAGGCGGCGGCATTATGAGGGGAATCGAATATCGAGGCTTAGAAAAGATTGACGGACCGCTGGTCATCACCGAGCGGACGCGAAATGTCATGTTCAACGAGATGGTCGCCATCTACGACCGCGCGGGCGGGCGCAGGCTGGGACGCGTCATAGATTTAAGCCGCGATTTCGCCGCCGTGCAGGTATTCGACACGACGACAGGGCTTTCCGCAGAGGATTCCCGCCTTGAATTTTTAGGGCATCCTATGGAACTGCGCGTGGGAGTTGACCTCTTGGGGCGGGTGTTCAACGGGCTTGGACAGCCGATAGACGGCTATGCGGACATCTATTCATCAACACTGATTGACGTGAACGGGCTGCCCATCAACCCCTACGCCCGCACATACCCGCGGGACTTCATTCAGACAGGAGTTTCGGCAATAGACGGCATGAACACGCTGATTCGGGGGCAGAAACTGCCGATTTTTTCGGGAAACGGGCTGCCGCATAACAAATTAGCCGCGCAAATCATCCGGCAGGCAAAAATTTTGACGGCAAACGAAAGTTTTGTCATCGTTTTTTGCGCGATGGGCATCAAATATGACGTCGCCAGCTTCTTTTTGAATGATTTTGAGCGCTCCGGCGTCCTCTCCAACGTCGTAGTCTTCCTTTCGCTTGCCGACGCGCCGAGCCTCGAGCAGCTTATCGCCCCCCGCTGCGCCCTCTGTGCCGCCGAATACCTCGCCTACGAACGCAACATGCAGGTACTCGTCGTGATGACCGACATGACCAACTACTGCGAAGCGCTGCGGGAAGTCTCCTCCGTGCAGGGCGAAGTGCCCAGCCGCAAAGGCTATCCGGGCTACCTCTACTCAGATTTAGCGTCGATTTACGAGCGCGCCGGCAAAATCCAAGGCTCGACCGGCTCAATCACCCAACTGCCCATCCTCTCGATGCCCAACGACGACATCTCCCACCCCATCCCCGACCTAACCGGCTACATCACCGAAGGGCAAATCGTCCTCGACCGGGAACTCTCGCAAAAAGGCGTCTACCCGCCCGTAGCGGGGCTACCAAGCCTCTCCCGCCTGATGAAAGACGGCATCGGCGAAGGCATCACGCGGGACGACCACAAGGATGTGTCGAGCCAACTCTTCGCCGCCTACTCAAAAGTAAAGAACATCCGCAACCTCGCCTCGATTATCGGCGAAGAAGAACTCTCCGCCGGCGACAAACAATACTTGAAATTCGGCGACCGCTTCGAAAAAGAGTTCATCACGCAAGGCGAAACCGAAAACCGCAGCATAGAGCAAACCCTCGACATAGGCTGGAAACTCCTGTCCGTCCTCCCCGAAGAAGACTTGCTGAGGATAAGTAAGAAGCTGATAGAGAAGTATCTGCCGAAGGGTGAGGGGTGAGGGGGGAAGTCTCCCCCTCGCCAATAACTGCGCCCGAAACGTTGAGGGCGTCGGGGGGAGGCAATTTCGGTCGGCAGCACAAGTGCTGCAGCAGTTCCGAATTCAACCACGAACCTCACGAACAACACGAACGGAAGACGAAATGAATATGAATAAT
>JAITNZ010000220.1 GCA_031290205.1 Spirochaetaceae bacterium | reverse complement strand
TTATGCTTATTCATGTCTATACTCCTTTTGTAGCCTTGCTAATTTGGTTTTTAACATACTACTTTAGGAGTTAGATTTTTTCTACCTGTCTATTTTGGACACTAGTGATATATTATAATATTATCAGATGGGTACGATTTGCGATCGTAAGTATTATTGGCGCCCCTACAGGGGGGCCACAGGCCCTTTCTGTCCGGCCTTCACTAAGATATGGGCGATTTTCGCGCCCGCCAAAGTCTGCGCCCGCTAGGGCGTTGACGCATAGGTGCCCCACGGCGTGGCGCGGAAGCTTTCTACCGTACGCAATATTGCAGGCCGGATTTATCCGGCCTGTGCGCCCCAGCCGCGGGGTAGCTGCCCCCACAGGGGGTTTTTGTTTAGCCTTAACTGTGAAAAGGGCGATTCGAGACAGAAGGCGTTGGGGCGGTGTGTATCTGTGGTACTTTGTCCGGCTTTACAATCCCCATCCCATTTATGTTAACGGCGGGCCTTAAACTGCCGATAATAAATACCAAATGGCAGAAATGGTAGATTTATACACGCTTATTCGTACTTATTCCAGTAAAAATAATTCTCCTGTCATAGACCTTGAGTTTTTTATAAAGTTTTTGGAGCGGAACGCGGAGGGGCCCAAGGCGGTCATGCTTCATCTTGACGGCTGGAAAAACGATACCCGAGGCAAAGTCATGCGCGGCCTTGCCGAACTGCTTCAGGCAAACAAAATCGAAATCCAGATCCATGATAATGCTGAAAAAATAATTATCCCTCATTTCTACGCCGACGCCATCGCAAAAGCATATATGTCAATCAATGAATCCGGTAAAACCCCCTTCCCCGGCGAGGCCTCCCTGCGCGTCAAAATACCTCTGCCGCAACTGCGTTCAATAAATGTCGAAACTGATTTAGTCAACTACCTCGGTGAGGAACATAACGATCCTACGCAAATAATAAAACTGATATTTCAGGAACATTATGGTTCGGCAGTTTCGCTCGAAGTGATGTATCCGGGCAGGATGTTAGAAGTCGCCGTCCTCAAGATTGAAGACGCCCTGCGACAGCGCAGCGAAATGGAATTTTTTACACAGCAGCTCATCAGTCATTGTAAGGGACAGGACGCAAAGGTGCGTGATTTTATCAATATACTAATGACACGTCCTATGGATAGTATAAAAAATATTGAAGAAGCAAGTGACTTCGTGTACTCCGCGTGGATTTTTCTTTGCTCCGCAGTATGCGTTCATGTTGAAGAATTAGTCACGCGGAATAACGAGCGCACGAGCGCCCATGTCGCTATGGTGCAGGCGGCTGCTATCATTCAGGTATATAATAATTATTACCGTATAAAAACACTTGACAGAAAGGATAAGGAGCATACATTCGCCTTGGTAGACAGCCGGCTTCTGGACCCGCCTTATATGTATCAACGTGATGATATTAACGATTTTAAAACAGCGAGCGGAACATTGATGATGCAACGTTGCGAGAGTGAAGATTTGGAAGCTTTTTTGCATGAAAAAACTACGCCCGCCGATTCGGATAAACTGCCGCCGCTATTAAAATTCAAAGGACGAGACGGCGTTGAATGGTTTGTAAAAAAAGAAAGAGTTTTTCCGCTCTGCACAAAGTTATTGGTGGATTCCCGCAGTCAAATAAAAAATGATATTCATGACCGGTGGATGAAATTATTACGCGCTTACGGGAGAGAGGACGCGATGGACGACGACAAGTCGTTTGAAAATTTAATTTTCCGTTTGGCAAATCTTTATACGACTATGCTTGTCCCCATCGTTCAGGATACGAAAGTCGCGCTTTTGCAGACGGAGCTCATGCTTGAAAAAGGCTTCCTTCCCCGCAATGAAAGATTTTTTGACGGGAACAAACCGGTGGAGTTACGAAAATTACTGATACTGCGCCGCGAAGATTTGCTGCGTAATGTAAAACTTGCGCTGCCGTTTTGGTTTTCAATCAAACCGCTGGTAAACTTTATTCGTATGCTCAGAGGCGGCAATACAAAAAAGCCGCTGTCAAAAAACATTCATCGCGGGGGCGGAAAGGGGGCTGCGGAGCCGAAAAACGACCATGAGGAGGGCTGGAGCGAATCCGCGCGGCGGATGGCCCGCGAGCTTATCCCGGAAAACACCCCGATTGAAAGTTATTTAGATACGCTTAACAACCGTTGGAATCAATTGATCAACAAAAAAGACCAGTATAACGCGAGGGAAGATGTTCAGGCTATTATCCGCGCATATCTCCATAAAATGATGAAGATAACGCGCACCGCGGTGCTTTCCCGGCAGATGCTTGATGAAAGCGCCGAAACCATCGTAAGGACAACGCCCGCGCTCGTAAAAGTCAACAACAAAAACGCGCTGCGCCTATTTATAAAAATATATATGACAAAACTGTTAATGCAAAAAGAAGTGATAGGCAGGTAGAAGGGAACAAGGGAACAGGGAACGGAGAACGGGTAGAGAGTAGAAGGCAAAACTGCCCACTGCCCAACTGTTTCTTTGCGGCTTGCCATGTAAACCCAGCAGTAATCGCTTGGAAAGTTGCCAAGCTCGTCAAAGAAAATGAAGGTGTACTGGTGCCCCTGGTGTTTTTCCACGTCGGGCTCTTTGTCAAGGCTCCGTAGTTTCAAATCCGCGCCGTTCGGGAAAAAAACGTGTGCTTCTGTTCGTGGTACTTCGCGCCGATTGGCAGGTATAACTCCTTGCCCCGCCTTACAAGCTCATCCAGCTGCGGATAGCTTTTTCTGAAAAAGATAGCGTGCCAGTCCTTCCCGTAGTCTTTTACGCCCCGGATGTTAAAACCGAAACCGCAGTCGCTTTTTCCCCCGCCCGCCGCCCCGCCGAAAAATATCTGGTCGGCGGGGCACGACATAGCATAAGCCTGGCGCGGATGCGGCGCCCACAGCGTAAGTGTCATGCCCTTTCCTCGGCGGGAAAATCCTCGTTCACGGCCACCACGCGGATTACCGGAAGCTCCCTCACTTCGAGAAGCTCCTCACGTCTGTCACGCCATCCGCATTTGTTTTTTCCCAGCCATATAGCGAGGAAGGCGTCGTGATCCCTCCCGCTTTCTTTGGCCAGCTTGATAATCCAGTCCTCGTACCACGCCTCGAATTCCTCCTGCGCCCTTTTTTTAGTGGTCGAAAACTCCTCATGCGCCTTAGCCCAGTCGCATAAGG
>JAITNZ010000216.1 GCA_031290205.1 Spirochaetaceae bacterium | reverse complement strand
TTAACTTCGACAAGTTTATGATAAACATTGATAATTTAACCAAAGCGTGCGCCGATTCCCGCCGCAAAAGAGCCCCGCAATTGTGCAGTTTCAGCTCGGTATAAGTGAACGCATATGGGGGGGAGGGGGGCTTGCCGTCTTGACAAAAGCGCATGAATAGTTATATAGTATAAAACGATGATGTGCTTGTAGAGCGCAAGCAGGCTAACTAAAAAAAGCTCGACCGATGATGCCTTGTTTTCGGGGCGTTTTTAAACGGCATGAATACGAGATTCAAAAACAATTTGCCCGCTACATCGCCCTGTACAAAAAAGAAATTGCGCGGCGGAAACATAACCCGGAGCTTCCCCCTTCGGCTTTTTGCCGATATTCTCCCTTAAAATATTTTCATGCCGAGCTTGGCTTACAATAAGGGGAAGGCTTTCTCGGGCACGCCGCACGCGCGCACCCCATTGCCTCATAATTAATCTAGCCGAGGTATTGTAAAATCTCTCTTTATATATGATAATCATTTAGGAGAATAATATGCGCGCCGAAAAATCGAAACCGCTGTGTCTGCGGGTTGCACTGACTCAGTTCAAGGGGGATGGGGGGGATGGGGAGAAAAATTTTCCTTCATTCGAGTTTCATATCAATAAGGGTGTGCGCTCGGCATGTGCGCTTGAGGGGGCGCTCTTCCAGACAAGCGGTAATGTGATTATTGCCGATTTTAGGCAGGTGCGCGAGCTTGCCTTAAAACTCAACTCTTCGCTCGAACTGACTAAGGGTGAGGGCAGGGCGGTCAAGGCGGGGCAGCTGAACGCGATGGGGCTTATCGACGAGATTCTCCACCACCTCGTCCTGCTCTACAAGCGCCACATTCAGCCTGATGTCTTCGAAAAGGCGGTGCAAACGCTTGATGCGCCGCTCGACGGCGCCCTCAATCAGCTCCTCGAATCATTTTGCGGGCTTTTCCCGCCCAAAGCCGTCTACATGGGGGAGACGGGGGCGGCAAAATATCTTGAGGGGGGGGAGGCGGGGGCGTCTCACAAGGCGATGGCGCTGGAAGAGCTGCTCCTCCTGGCGATAGCGAACCTCAATCCCGCGTTCCGCCCGTTTTTCTTCCTCTTTGACGATATGGCTTTGAAAGAGACGACGCGCTATACGCAGGCAATCGAGGAGTTACAGCGGTTTTTTGCCGGGCTCCCTGTTTTCGGACCCGATGGGCAGAACCTCTGGGATGTGTTGCGTGCGCCGGCGCTTGCCTGCCCGGATGATTTGGCGGGGCAGCTCCGCTGGATGCGGGAACACTGGGGTCTCCTTCTCGAGCCATTTTTCTCGCGGCTTCTTACGGGGATCGACGTGATTGCCGAAGAGGAAAAGCCGCAGTGGGGGGGCGCGCCGGGACCAACCGAAGTTTACGACTTCGGCTATCTGCAAAATGAATACGAACAGTTCAGCCATGACGAGGTTTGGATGCCGCGCACCGTGCTCTTGGCGAAGAGCATCCTCGTCTGGCTCTCGCAACTCAGCGGGACCTATAAGCGCGAAATTACGAAGCTTGACCAGATTCCCGATGCGGAACTCGACGAGCTTGCGCGGCGGGGCTTTACCGGCTTGTGGCTCATCGGGCTCTGGGAGCGGAGCGCCGCCTCGCGGACGATAAAACAGTGGAAGGGCAACCCCGAAGCGGCGGCAAGCGCCTACAGCCTCTACGACTATGATATTGCCGCCGAGCTGGGCGGCTGGGGGGCGCTCTGCGAACTGCGGGAACGCTGCGCCCGCCGGGGCATCCGGCTGGGGAGCGACATGGTGCCCAACCACACAGGACTCGACTCGAAGTGGATATTCGAGCATCCCGACCGCTTCCTTCAGCTTGATTACCCGCCCTACCCTCAGTATCAATATTCGAGCGGCAACCTCTCGACGCGGGACGAAATTGTCGTCCAGATCGAAGACCGCTACTTCAACAACTCCGATTGCGCGGTCGTGTTTCACCACTACGACCGGCGCAATGGGCGCCACCGCTATATTTATCACGGGAACGACGGCACCTCGATGCCGTGGAACGATACCGCTCAGATTGATTTTCTGAATCCCGAAGCGCGGGAGGCGGTTATCCGCACGATAGTCGGGGTCTGCCAGCAGTTTCCTATCGTCCGTTTCGATGCGGCGATGACGCTGGCAAAGCGGCACATCCAGCGGCTCTGGTACCCTGAACCGGGGAGCGGCGGGGACATTGCCAGCCGCGCGGAACATGCTCTCAGCACGGAGGAGTTCAACCGGCGCATACCACACGAATTCTGGCGCGAGGTCGTCGACCGTTGCGCGGCAGAGGCGCCGCACACGCTCCTCCTTGCCGAAGCGTTCTGGATGATGGAAGGCTATTTCGTGCGCACGCTCGGTATGCACCGCGTCTACAACTCAGCATTTATGAATATGCTCAAAAAGGAAGAGAACGCGAAGTATCGGGCGACGATCAAGAACACGCTGGAGTTTGACGGCGAGATACTCAAACGTTTTGTCAACTTTATGAACAATCCTGATGAGGATACGGCGGTCGCTCAATTTGGCAAGGGCGACAAATATTTCGGCGTCTGCACCTTAATGGTAACGATGCCCGGGCTGCCGATGTTCGGTCATGGGCAAATCGAAGGCTTTGAGGAAAAGTATGGGATGGAATACCGGCGCGCCTATAAGGACGAGGCGCCCGACGAGGAGCTTATCGGGCGGCATAATCGTGAAATCTTCCCGCTGATGAAACGCCGCATGATCTTTTCCGGCAGCGCCGATTTCTGCCTATTCGACTTCTATCCGTCGGCAGGGTGCGTGAACGAAAATGTGTTTGCCTACACCAATCGTTGTGATAACGATCGCGCGCTCGTGCTGTTCAATAATTTTTGGGAACGAACATCGGGCTGGATTAGGGGGGGGGCGGTTGCGATTCCGCAGAAAGACGGCAGCTACCGCCAGGAAAGCCTCGCCTCATCGTTGCTACTCCACCAGGACCGGACGCATTTTGTGCTGATGCGGGAACAGCGGTGCGACCGCTGGATTATCCGCTCATCGAATGATCTCTATGAGCAGGGGCTTTTCATCATCTTGAATGGTTATGAGGCTCAGGTGTATATTGATATATATGAAGTTGAGGACGCCAATTGCAAAAGCTGGGCGCGTCTTCACAAACACGTAAACGGCGCTTTTATGAAGGCGCCGGAGGAGGCATTACAAGATATGATACTAGACGAAGTTTACGCGCCGTTTTGGGCGTTATTCTCGAAGGAACGGCTCGATGATGTTCACGCGATATTATCATCGAAATCGGGTGCGAATGAAGATGCGCTGAAGAAGGCTCTTCTGGATTTTGTGACGGCATCGCAGCGCTTCTTGAAAGAAGGCGATTACGAGGCATTCAAGCCCTCGAAGAAGTGCAAAGAGCTGGGTGCCGCGGAGGCGGTCGACTCATTCTGCAAAAATATCGAGCGCTTTGCCGGGGCTTTTGCGGCGGTAAAACGCGGACGCAGCGCCTTTGCCAAAGATGTGTGCACATACCTCGACAGCGGCACGGAGCTTGCCCTGTTCATCTATGCCTACACCGTTTTCCAGTTGCTCGGCGCGCTCGCAGGAGAAGGCGCCACAGGCGCCGATGCGGTATCCCTGACTGAACACTGGCACCTCGACCGTAAATTCCGCGAAGCCGCCGAAGCAAACGGCGTCGACGGCGGCAAAGCCTACCGCGTCATCGAAGTGGCGAAAGCGCTGTTGCGCCGCGTTACCCTCGCAAACCTCGGTGGTGCCGCAGATTCGTTCAAGGCAATCTGGCAGCAGAGCGGGGCGCACGTTACCGCCTCCTCCATCATCCTCGAAAACAGCGAGTGCGATGACTTTAAGCGCATCCTCGGCGTCAATGTGTGGGAAGGGACAACCTGGTTCAACAAAGAATCATTCGGCGAGGCGCTCTTCTTCGGCGCCGTCTTCGCCCTCGAATACGCAAAGACCGACGAGCCGCTCGCGATCATCGAAAAGTTCCGCAAAGCCGAGCCTATCTCCGGCTACCGCCTCGATTTTTTAATCGATGCCGTTTCGGACGGAGCCAGCGGCGGCGGCGCAAAAAAAGCGGCGAAACCGGCGGCAGAAAAAACCGCAGCCCCAAAAGCGGCAGCCCCCGCCGCCGAGAAGAAAGCGCCGGCGAAGAGTGCCTCAGAGAAAAAGCCGGCGGGGGAAAAGAAGGCGACAGTAAAGAAGAAATGATGTTGCAAGAAGAGCGAAAAACTTAGAGACACAATGCGGCAGGAGGAAGCAGAGAACAGCCTCCGGGCGCTCTGTGTACTCTATCTGCGCTTAAGCTATCCCATTGTCAATTACCGTGCTAAAAAAGTTGCACCTCTCTATACTAGCAGCCTGTCGGACTTCCCCTGATTTTGATAATTTTTATATACTAATAGCATATAATTTGACTATTAGATTGTTTTTTACTCGAAGTGCGACAGGCTCCTAGGATGTTTTCCAGATGAAGAGCGACAGGCTGCTAGTCGGCGGCAGTACTTGCTAAAGCAACTACCGGCTTCGTGTGGGCAATCGAGAAAACTACTCCGTTGTGACAAGTTGCGTGTAGAGTCCGTCGCGAGCGAATAGCGCTTCGTGGGCGCCGCGTTCGACTACGCGCCCCTTATCGATGACGATAATCTCGTCGCAATCCCTGATGGTGGAAAGGCGGTGTGCCACAAAGATACAGGTGATGTCGCGCTTGCGTATCGCTTCGACTACCTCGTGCTCGGTCTTCGAATCGAGCGCGGAAGTAGCTTCATCTAGGATGATGATGGTGGGGTCTTGCGCCAAAAGCCGCGCGATTTCGAGCCGCTGGCGTTGACCACCTGAAAAATCGCGCCCCCCTTCAAGCATCGTATAGCTAAAACCCTTGTCGCGAACTAGTACATCGCTGAGGATTTGCGCGTCTTTGGCGGCGAGTATCATCTCATAATCCTCGATGGACTTATCCCACATCTTGATATTGCAGGCGATGCTATCCTCAAAAATAGTGATGTCTTGGTCAACAACCGCAAGAGAGGCGGTAACAATTTCGCGGGGTATGTCCTCCAATGGGATGCCGTCAAAGCGGATTTCGCCCGACCAGGGCTTGTAAAGTCCTGAAATCAACTTTGCCAGCGTCGACTTGCCGCAACCCGAAGGACCGACAAACGCCACCGTTGACCCGGTTTTAAGCTCAAGGTCAAAATGCTCGATTATAGGCGGCGACAGTTTGGAATAGCCGAACGACACATCCCGCATGGAAAGATTGCCGGAAAGTTTTTTATAGTCCTTGTCTTTGTCGAGCTTCTCTGCGTTATGAACGTCCGCCGGATATTTAAGCACATCCTCAACTCGCTCCATGCTCGTCCGCATCTCCTGAATACTCTCTCCCGCGCCAATCAAAGAACTTACCGGCGCCATACAGGAGGCAAAAAATCCCTGAAAAGCCATAAACATACCAAGCGTGAAATTACCGGCGATGACCAGCGAAGCGCCGAGCCCCAACAGCGCTATCGAAGAAAGCAGTTTCAATAAATAGGGGATGTTCATCAAAAGCGTACTCGGTTGGGTGAAGTGCGCCTGCACGGAGGCAGCCGCCGCCTGATAGCCCGCCCAGCGTTCAAAGTAGCCGTTTTCGGCGCCCGCCGCCTTGAGCGTTTCTATCATATCGATGCCGTTTACCGTGGCGGCGGCGAGCTTACCAGCATCCCGCGCATAAACACGGCTGGCTGCGACACGTTTTGCGGAAATAACTCGCGCAATCCACCAATCAAGCGTCATCGTTCCCACACCGACCAGTGTGAGCAATGGGCTGTAGCGGATCATCACCACCAGATAGAACACCATCATCACCACGTTAATCACCTGGGGGGCGATAGTGCGAATCAGGGTAAAGGCGATACCCTGATTGGAATTTTGCCGCGCGGCTATATCACCTACCATCCGTTGTGAAAAAAATTCAAGCGGCAGCCGCAAGATGTGCCATAAAAATTCGGCATTGGCTGTTACGGCAATTGTGCCCTCGATTTTAAGGAGGTAAAGACTCTGTAAGAGGTCGATGATAATACGCGCCACACCAAGCGCCAAAAGAGCGAAAAGCAAACCGGAAAGCCAGAGCGGACTCTGCCCGGAAAGGATGCGATCTAGGAATATCCGCGAAAGCACCGGGTTGATAATCCCGAGGATGGCGCTGGTGATTCCGGTTAAAGCCACGAAAATAAAGGGTAAAAGCAGCCTTTTCATACGGGAACGGGCGAATTGTAGGACGCTACGGGGCTTGCCTCCTTGCTCAAAGTTTGCATCCGGTTCAAAAAGCAGCGTAACACCCGTAAAGGCGTGGTCAAATTCGGCAATGGGCAGCTCGATCGCGCCCCGCGCCGGGTCGTTGATGAGCGCTTTGCCGCCCTTAAAGCCCGTAAATACGACAAAATGGTTGAATTCCCAATGGATTATACAAGGTAGCGGCGCCTCTTTGAGCTGATCAGGTTCAAAACGGTAGCCTTTTGCCGTTAAGCCGTAGTTCCGCGCGGCGGCGATGATATTTTTTGCGTTGGCGCCGTCCCGCGACACGCCGCAGTCGCCGCGCACTTGTTCAAGCGGCACCCATTTACCGTGATATGCCAGCACCATAGCGAGGGACGCCGCCCCGCATTCCAACGCTTCCATCTGGATAATCTGCGGACATTTGACGGACGCCTGCCCCCGCCGCTTTTCCGCCATCATTTTAGCAAGAAGTCAAGTGGCTGCGTCTGCGCCATGGTAATCGTGAGAGGGACATATACTCCTGCAGTAATCGTCAGTGGAAAAGAAGTTCTTCCTTGCGAAGAGACTGCTGCGCCGGAGAAGTCCGCATTCAATACGACACGCACTTTCACGTTCCATTCCCCCAGTGACAGCGCGTAGGCGGCATAATCTGAGGGCAAGCCCTCCGCCGCTTCACGAAATGACAAGGGCGCCGCGCCTTTTTCAAGCACCCGCGCCTCTTTCCCGTCGACACGGACGCTCATGCCGGGGCTAATCCCCGCTCCGAGAGCCGGAGGGAAGTAACAGACATAGCGTCCCCCCCCTTCCGCCATAGCGATAGCGGAAACCGTCGTGGGTATCGTCGCGCTGATTCCCCAAAACACCAGTGAGGACAAAGCCAACAGCATCGCGCCCAAAACCATCCAGACAGCGGGGTTCGCCACTTTTATGTAATCGTTGAGTTGTTCGGGCGAAGAAATCCGCTCAAGACTTGTTTTGCGAAAGATGGCATTATCCATAGGCACCGCTCTAAAGCATAGTAGAAGATGCCTACACGTTTGTCAAGAGCCCGCATTGCCTCATAATTAATGTAACCCAAAAAGATGAATGCCTCATAATTAAAATGTAACCCAAATTATAATAGTTCCTACCCGGAAGGAGGAACGAATGGGGTTAAATATGGCAGA
>JAITNZ010000137.1 GCA_031290205.1 Spirochaetaceae bacterium | reverse complement strand
TACACACAAAAAACGGCAATCCCGTACCGGTAAAATATACGTTACAACAGGAAATAAAAACAAAATTGAAGCAATTGCTACACCTTATTCGAAGCGGACGTAAAGCCGTATTCACCGATATCCAACGGCTTGAACAGTTAATGGCTTCCAATCGCAACGGCTAATCGTGTGCCGGAAAGAGTCTGATTTAGGGAGGGAAGAGAGAATGAGCAATGAAGAGTAACGCTGTGAGGGCGGTGCTTCAACTGCCCCAGGTACCAGCTCAGCAACCGAAGAATGTCGGTGGGTGAGCCTGTCGAACCCCTGCGGCTCCGTGTGAGATTATTTTTAGAGTGAAGGCTGAAGGAAGAATAGCTCACACGGAGGCACGGGGGGCACGGAGAGCTTTTCTTTACCCTACGGCTCCGTGCGAGGATGACGCTTTCAAATTGCGGTTTAATGGGTGTCATGTTAAGCAGATATTTGTTAGAATGTAGGAAGAAGGGAAAAGGTATGAGGTGCCTTTTGATAAGGCAACCGGTTTTAGGCTTGAGATATGCAAGTAAAGATAGAGAAGTGAGCAGTGAGTGCGGGAATGAAGAAAGATTGCGGAGTGTAACCTTCCCCCATACGCTATACCCCAAACCTCATACCCATTCTTCATGGAAGAAATCGTCGAAATTGTGCAAGGGGGGAGAAAATTTTCCGAGGATGATGCGCGCGAAGTCGAAAAATACCGCGCCGAACTCGGTCCCTCGTGGTGCCACCGCTGCGATTACTGCCAGCCCTGTCCTCAGGGCATCGCGATTAGCACAGTGCTTAGCTCCAAGAGCATTTCTGGTGGTACAGGCGTTATGTCTTTCAGATATATTTGCCAATTTGCATAAACCACCCTCCAGTGAACCTTACCGATTAGGATCCTTAACAGCGCGTCAATAGCATATTTCTTAGAAAAATCGCCGCACACACGAAGGGAAATTCGCATTCAGTGAAAGTGCGGGAGGCGCTGAAGGGACCTGTGGACAAATTCCTTTTATCAGCGTATCATGCGAAAGGCGAACAAAAAAACGAACAAAAAAGAGGAATGATGGTGAACAAAGTCCTAGCGTTAAATAATGGCGGGCAAAAGTGTCGATAGGTGAGATTGTTGCGTTGCTTCGTGGGGGCATATATCAGATTATTATCATTGCGGCGCCGATACTGCTGACGGCGCTTGTCATTGGGCTTGTCGTGGCGATACTGCAATCTGCCACTCAGATTCAGGAGCAGACGCTCACTTTTGTGCCCAAAGTCATCGCCATTCTTCTTGTGCTTGCGCTGCTCGGCGGCTGGATGTTCACCATGCTGGGCAATTACACGGTAGCCCTTTTCCGCATGATCCCCGCAATGGCAGGCATCCCGTAACGAACGCCTATCTCTTATCAAACGCAAGGCAGGAAGCGCCCTACAGTAAAGCCCTTACAGTAGAGTGCGCGGTAACGAGTATGGCAGCTACGCTGCCCGAGATTGCCTTCCCCTTATTATCATTGCAGCGCCGATACTGCTAACGGCGCTTGTCATTGGGCTTGTCGTGGCGATACTGCAATCTGCCACTCAGATTCAGGAGCAGACGCTTACCTTTGTCCCCAAAGTCATCGCCATTCTACTCGTGCTTGCCCTACTTGGCGGCTGGATGTTCACCATGTTGGGCAATTACACGGTAGCCCTTTTCCGCATGATCCCCGCAATGGCAGGCATCCCGTAACGAACGCCTATTTTATGGTGAAGGCAAGGCATGAAACCGCCTAAGGCAGGGCGAGCGCATTAAAATAAACAAATCATGAAAATCCGCAGATTTTGCGGATTGACGCAGAAAAAAGTCTGCGAAAGACGCGATGAAATCGCAAATTCACAAGGAGACTTTATTCGCAGTGGGGTTTAATACCCCGCAGCTTGCTGCGGGGATTTTTTATTCGGGTACATTCGCTGGTAATTTGAAAATACTGACGAATTTGTCCACAGGGGGAAGGCTTTCTCGGTCAGCGCATACGCGCTGCCATGCTCCTTGCCACGCACTTTGCTGTTTAACACAGATGAAGAAAATTGCGGAGTGAAAATCTGTGTTAATCTGTGTGTATCTGTGGACATTCTTCTTCGGTAAACCCCTCCAGTAACGAACGCCCATTTTATGGTGAAGGCTGGGCTGTAAAGGACTGTGATGTTGTTGGGGGTGTGGATTGCTGGAATCCCTGTAGGCTCAAGCTATGAGAAAACATGATATTAAAGGTTATATCCGTGCCTTGGTTGGTTATTGCGTCTTCTTCAAAATAGAATTGCCACTTAAAATCTTTGAACTTAATAATAAATCCGGCTAATATATTGGTTTGGGGCATTGAATACAACTTATAATTAGTGCCGTATGCGCTGTTCCAGCTCCAGCCAATATTATTGGAAATCGGGCTGGTCTTTATATTCATCTGAACATTCAGGGATAAAAACTGCCAAGGATGCATTTCAAGCCCGATTAATCCGTTGAACATGGGGTAAGATTGAAAATTGAGGGGCAGCACGATGCCGGCTTGTGCATACACGGTAAAAAACCAATAGGGCTTTATATCGGAGAGGATGCCGAGTCCTATATCGGGATAGTTAGAGCCGCTGAGCGTTTCCAGCCTTCCGGACGGCAGTTTAAACGCCCCAAGCGCGGCGAGGGAAATAGAGCTATTTTCAAAAAACGTCCATTTACCCCACAAATCAATATCGCCGAAGGCGACTGAGGGCGCATCCAGAAAAAGCCGAATACCGTTATCATTGGGGATATTGATGTATATCTGATTTTGCAGAAAAAACTCCCGCCGTCCGGTTGGAAATCCAAATATATTATGAAACGTTTCAATAGTTTCGTCTAAAAAACCTCCGTAATAGGAAATAAGGCGCAAATCTACCCCGAGTTGCAATTCGTCGAAAAAATGATATGAAAAGCCGATTTCGCCGACGCAGCCTTCATAATCTCTGACTACGAACGTCTTATCATAGCTTCGGATGCCGTTATCAGTGTGTTCAAGGTATTGAACATCTTGGATATAATAAATCGAAGTATGGTATTGGAAATCAAACTTTTTCCCCGATTTAGCGGATAACGAAGGGAAGTTATAGTGTATCAAATAGGGAATAAACATATTTTTGCCATAGAGAAGCCCTTTCGAGTAATCCTCTGGGGAATCGTCTTGGTGTCCAATTGCCGGATCTGATGTTTCAATACAAAAGATTTCCTGAGATAAAAAAGTTAAGAAAAGCACAATGATAAAACGCGACATAGAAGCTGCCGTATTCTGATGTATTTCCCCCATATTGTCAAGGTCAATAATTACGAGTATAATGAACTCATTATGACGCAGGACGAAATAAAAAAGAAAATCGATGAATTACGGCAGTTTGCCGGCGAATCGGGCTTAGACCTTTCGAGCGAAATTGAGCGCATTGAAGAAAAAATCAAAGAAAGCTCGAAAACTGAGTATGTCTGGAAGCATGTCGAGCTTGCCCGCCATCCCATGCGCCCCTATGCGATGGACTACATTGTCCGCATTTTTACGGATTTTATCGAGCTTCACGGTGACCGCTGTTTTGGGGATGATCCGGCGATTATCGGCGGCTTGGGCTTCCTCGACGAGACACCCGTTACCGTGCTTGCCAATCTGAAGGGGCGGACATTAAAAGAAAACGTGTTTCGCAACCACGGCATGGGGAATCCCGAAGGGTACCGCAAGGCGCTACGGCTTGCGAAGGAAGCGGAAAAGTTCAAGCGACCGATTATCACCTTTGTTGATACGGCGGGCGCCTTTCCCGGCTTAGGCGCCGAGGAGCGGGGCATAGGGCAGGCGATTGCCCAAAACTTATGTGATTTTAGCCAGCTTAAAACGCCGATAATCTGTATAATAATAGGAGAGGGCGGTTCCGGCGGGGCGCTTGGCATCTGCGTCGGCGACAAAATATATATGCTCGAAAATGCGATTTACTCGGTTATCAGTCCTGAAGGCTGCGCTTCGATACTCTTGCACGATTCGTCGAAGGCGAAGGACGCCGCCGTGATGCTCCGCATAACCAGCGCGGACCTGCTTGGCTTCAATTTGATAAACGGGGTGATTCCCGAACCGGAAAATGGGGCGCATACCGATGTGGACGAGACGGCGCGGAATATTAAGGATGTTCTGCGAAGGGAAGTTTCCATGCTCTGCAAGCACACGCCGGAAGTGATAGTGCGCTACCGGAATCAGAAAATAAGAAAAATGGGTATATGGAGTGAATTGTGAATAATTTTGTAAAAAAAACCTTGTTTGCCATGTTTTTCATCCTCGTTACCTTTGGCGTCTATGCTAGGGGGACGGGCGATCCCTCAGTCAGTGTAACGACATCAGGTCCCGACAGCCGATTGGTACGAATCAATTGGACGGCGGGGGAAAACACGCAGGGGTATAGTTACGGTTTATACCGTGCTAACAAGGCGCAGCGGGGCTATTCGCTGGTACAAGAGATAACCCGGAACACCGAACCGGTTCTTGACAGCAATCTGGAGCCACCTCTCACTAATTATTACTATTTTACCGGGCATGTCGCGCGTGGACAGAGTTTGCAGCCGAGTAAGGAGTTGCATATTGACGATGCGGCATTTGCCGCCCAGATGGCAACTATTCCCACAGAGATAGCAACTCCGGTTGCAAAGCCGTCGGTGCAGAATGTGCGCTTGAACAACGAGGGCATTTATTTGGGTTTAGTGCTCTTTGACAACAAAATCCGGTCGGAGCCTACCCTGATACCGCTTGACCCCACCGGCAGGCAGGAATTACTGGAACGGCTGAGCGTCAGCTATGTCCCGTCAGTGGCGAATGGCACCGCGCTCTACTATGCCGAGCATACGGCGCTTGCCTATCTAACAAAACTGGAGAGTGCGAAGGCGCTTCCTTCAAATCTTGAATCGGTGAATATCATCACGTTTACCGACGGGCTTGATACGAGTTCAACGGATGTTTCGTTTAAGCCGCTGGACACCAACAATTTTGCCGGCGGGCAAACTGCCGCCTATAAAAATTATATCAGCCAGCAGATGAAGACGAAAAAAATAGGCGGGAAAAAAGTTGATGCGTGGGCGATAGGGATACAGGGCAGGGACATAACAAACAGCGCCGATTTCAATCAAACTTTAGATGCCGTATCGAGTGCACAGGATAATATTGTATTTCTGAACAATGTCGCTCAAATTGAGTACCAACTCCTCGACCTCTCCGAAAAGCTACAAATATTCACCCCTCGCAATCGTTTAACGTGGACGGCGCCTGCCTATTCTGTGGGCACGACGGTGCGGCTTACCTTTGACAATGCGGGTTACGCCGACAATTCGTGGCGTTATATTGAGGGGCGGGTTGTGTATGGCAACAACGAATATTCGATAAGCAATCTTCGGGCGGAAGGGGTATCGCTGGCAAATAGCGGTGCGATAATAGGCAGGCGGGTTGATGCCGGCATAGAATACACCCTTACGCTGGATGGTGAAGTAGATACGAATGCGGTGATGCAGTGGTATAAGCTGAACAGTTTAGCCGGCGATGACTGGATTATGAACAGCGAATTTAGGGTATCGAGGTTGAGTGATTTTACGAGTAACAGGAAATCAGCGATAATCTATCTGGTGCTGGATTGTTCATCTTCGTTGACCAATGCGGAAATAGACAGAATCCGCAACGCTATCGTCATGTTTATCGATAAACTCTACAATTCTGCCGACAACTTGAGTTCCAACAGCATCGTAAACAGGGGGGCAGCTCATTCGGCGCCTCAGGCGCTACCGAAGACCGTGCCGCAAGCGCCGCCCTTCGACCTTCTCCCTCAGCCGGCGCCGCAAGTCCATGCCCCGTATCAGGGAGCGCCTTCTCAGCCTTACACGCAGGTTCAGCCGCAGTATGTGCCGCCGACTCAATATGTACAACCGCCGCAGTATATTCAGCCACCACAGCAATATATTCAGCCACCGCAGCAATATATTCAGCCACCACAGCAATATGTTCAGCCTCCGCAGCAGTATGTTCAGCCACCGCCGTTTGTCGCCCAGCAGCAGCCTCCGGTAGCAACGCAGAGAGCAGCGGCAAGGCTCTATCTTCCCCAGAAAACGGTTAATTGGACGTCGCCTTATTCCGGTTTCTGGGTACAGGCGGGCGCCTACACCGATCTCCGGTTTGCGCAAAATCTCTGGCGCAAACTTTTTGCCAATGGTTGCGCCGATGCCGAAATATTCGGCAAAGAGATTAACGGCATAATGTACTATCGTGTAAAAATCGGACCCTATCAATTTAGGGAAGAAGCCGAGGCGTCGCTGCGCGTCCTCAAAGCCTCCGGCTTGGGATTCGACGACAGCTATAGTGTTCAACAGTAGGGGATGGGGAAGAAGGGAACAGGGTAGAGGGGGGAGCCCCCCTACGCGCCGCAAGAATGCGTCGCTACCCCGCCCAATAATAGCACCCGATAGGGTGTTGGTGCGACTAATCGTTCATGGCGTGGCGCAGGACAAGCAAACTTTACGCCCCCCTGCGTAACGACCGCCTATCTCTTAGTGAAGGGAACGGGGACGATGCGTAGCAATGAGAATTTGGAGCTTCAATTCAGATAGATTGCCGTTGATGGGTGATAATTTTTGGAATATGCCAAAAAGGAGAAAAAACAGGGCATAGAAAGAATATCTTTTGTCCATAAAGAAAAGGAAACAAGACAATGAAGAATATAAAGATACTTATAGAAGATTATGTCGATGAAAATATCAGCATCTATTTTAATAAACTCATTTGTTTGCTTGACGATTTGAATTTTGCCGAACTGATAGATGCAATTAATCCGTATATTTTTTGCATGAACGGTCACAGTGTTGCCGGGGAAGTCGTAGATGAACTCTTTGAAAAATGGCTTGCAGCACATAAGGAACAAATCTTTCAAGATTGGTTCCATGATTTATCTGTTTATATCAGAAATATCGGCGGGAACGCAACAATTTACACGGACATTATCGAACCGCTCGGACACAAAGCAAAGGAAAAAAATGATGATTTTCATGAAAAATATGCAGGAATGCTTAATCGTTTTACAAAAGAATTTATTGAATTGTTTTGTGACTCAAACGGCAATATTGAATGGAAAAAATTAGTGGAATTTAATTCAGGGAAAAGTACATAAAATGAACAACCCCGCAGCAGAGCTGCGGGGTTTCAGATTTTTCTAAGAAAAATCTGTCGTTGTATAGGAAATTTTGAGTACTGCGCCGCTCCATACCGGAAACTTGTAAGCGTTGCATAATCAGAAACGCAGCAAGCTGCGCGG
>JAITNZ010000125.1 GCA_031290205.1 Spirochaetaceae bacterium | reverse complement strand
CAAGCGATGTTGCAGGTTCACCTTTAGGTGAACCTATGCGCCGCAACGCCCTGCTGGGGGGGCGAGGTGCCCCCCCAGACCCCCCGTTAGCATTATAGGTATCACTTTAGAATTTACCCAGAAAAATAAAGAATCCCCGCCGCAAGCAGCGGGGTATTGAAGATTTCTCCTTGAAGTCTTTGCTCATGCGGGGGAACATATCCTCCGCACCCCCAGTTTTAACCGCCCCAAGGGGCGGGGTATCAGACCCCAAGGAAGCGAACGCCCTTCTCTTACCAAGGGCAAGGCTAAAACCGCCTGAGGCGGAATAAATTGCACCCGGCGCCCGTTGTCTGATGAGCCTTCCCCGCCCCGCCTGTCCCCGCGATTTGAAAAATCGTGGAGCACCAGCTCAAGCGCGGAAGTTGTTGAAGGGGTATTGTATTCTTTTTCATTATCATCTAAAATAAAACCGTTCACTTCAGAGGAAGTAGGGTGAAAATCCCTCGCTATCCCGTAACTGTTAAAGCCATGAAACTTTGGTGAACAAGCGCGTGCTTGGCGTGTGCTGATATTATTTTTCGAGACCTCGAGGTTAGGGTTTCGGAAGGAAACCTCTTGTGTTTTGCCGACATAACAGGATACTCCTTTTTTCTTTCCGAAACTTTTCCTTTTGGTCCTGAGGCAAAGATGAAAATGTTATTTACAGGCGCGGTAAAATCGGGTAAATCGAGCAGGGCATTGCAAGCCGCGCAAGCTTGGGGTGCGCCCGTTACCTTTATTGCGACGGCGGCGATAACTGACGACGAAATACGCGTGCGTGTTCAAAGACACCAAGCGGAACGGGCGGCGCTCGGCTGGGAAACTATCGAAGAGCAAGTCGAGATACACAAGGCATTGCGAAATGCAGGCGATTCCGTCCTGCTCGACTGCCTCCCCATGTGGGTAAATAATGTATGTTACTATAAACGCCAACATGATTTTGAATTGATATTGGAAGATTTTCTCGATGCTCTTTCTCAAAAAAAGAATTGCGCTCTTGTTACCAACGAAACCGGCTGGGGGAATATTCCTTTTGACGAAGCGACGCGCGCATACAATATGATGCTTGCCAACGCTAACAAAAAAATCGCCGCCGCCGCCGATACTGTTGAATTATTGGTATGCGGCATACCGGTAAAAGTCAAATGATCACAGTGCCGTCGTGGGTTATACCCGGAACATATATTGAAAACCTTAGATTCCTCGAAGATAAAAATATATCCGGCATTGAGTTATTATTCTTTATATACGATAGCGATGTCAAAGCTCTGTTCCAAAAAGAATTCATGTCGATTAGCGAATATAGAAACCGTTTTATATTTACCGCCCATCTTCCTGATGCCTTAAACGCGGAGTGCGAAGCATTAGTACAATGTCTTGCTCCATTGGTTAGACATTTTATTGTTCATCCTGCAAAATTCGAAAACGCGCACAAACAGGCGGAACTCCTTTTGTCCTGGTTTTCAAAATATGGAAAAGAAAAATTTCTAATCGAAAACACCCGTCATGGATTTATGGAAAATATATTGTCCATGCTCCCTGCCGATACGGGGATATGTATTGATACGGGGCATCTCTTACTGGATAATGTATCGGTAATAGATCACTATAAAAAATATTGCGGCAGGATAAAAGAAATTCATCTGCATGCGCTGGATATTGAACAAGCAAAAATTGATAATCGTTTAGTCGACCACCGTGCATTACGTGCGGATGATGCATGGTTTAAGGAATTCTTACCGGAATTAAAACAATATTCCGGTATCATTAATACTGAAGTCTTTTCATGGGAAGAGGCAAAAAAATCATTGGAGGTTCTACATGAATGTGGAATTACGACATCAAAGTAAATGGACAAAAATAAAAAAACTGGAGGTTCTAACAAAATGCAGAATAGCGACATCGAAGTAAAATGTGAGGAAGTAAAAAAAATCGAAGTAAAAATGCAGGCGATTTTGGATAACTTGACAAAACCGCGCGGGAGTCTTGGCAAGCTCGAAGACTTTTGTATCAAGCTTGCGGCGATTCAAGGTAAGGCGCCGCCTGAAATACACAAGAAGGGTGTGTATGTATTCGGAGGCGACCACGGCATCGCACAAGAGGGGGTATCGCTCTACCCGCAGGAAGTGAGTTTTCAGATGGCGATGAATATGCTGCTCGGCGGCGCGGGAATAAACGCGCTTGCTAACGCGATGAACTGGGAGGTAAACGTTGTTGATAGCGGCATCATGGTCGACTTTCCCCCAGACGAAGAGTTAAAAAAACAGGGCGCCGCAAACAGGTTAATTCGCGCAAAAGTCGGCAAGGGGACACGGAATTTTTATACCGAGAGCGCGATGACTGAAGATGAACTGGAAGCCGCGCTTCAAAAAGGACAAGAGCTTGCAGACGATGCTGTTTCGTGCGGCTATTCGATGGTTGCCATCGGCGATTTGGGCATAGGGAATACGAGCACGGCGGCGGCGCTGCTGATTGCAGCGGGTCTCAATGCGGATGCGGTTATCGACAGAGGCACCGGTATTGATGACAAGGCGCTCATCTCTAAGAGGCGTATCATCAAGGAAGCGTGCATACGCCGCCGCCCTGTTGCGAATCCGTTAGCGATCATGCAGGAACTTGGCGGCTACGATCTTGCGATGATGAGCGGCTTTATACTCGGGCTTGATGGTAAAGGCATAGCCTGCATACTTGACGGTTTCCCCGTAACATCAGCCGCTTACATGGCGTTCATGCAAAATAAAAAAATCATCGATTATGTGTTCGCCGGACATCTGTCAAAAGTTGCCGGACACAAAGTAGTACTCGACAAGATGGGATTATCGCCTATTATAGCGCTGGATCTGCACCTTGGCGAAGGTACCGGCGCCGTGATAGGCGGCTATATGGTTGAATTAGCAGTCAATTGCGCCCGTAACATGGCTTCATTCGATACGGCGGACGTAAGCGGCAAGGATGTAGAAGAAAAAAAATATTGAACAAGTTTCTGTCGGTTTTTAGTTTAATATCCCGTATACCGGTGCCGTTCAAATTCACATTTGATGTATCGCGCATGGATTTTTATCTGCCGCTTGTTGGTTTCATCGTCGCGCTGATACAAATCGCGGTATACGAGATATTTTATTTTTTGACGGCAAGCTCCATTCTTGCTGTTGTTTTTGTCATACTTGTCCAATACCTCTGCTTCAATCTTTTTCATCTTGACGGGCTTGCCGATACGGCGGATGCTTTTTTAGGAACCGTCGATAAAGAAAAAACATTTGCCATCCTCAAAGATTCCCGCGTTGGCACCTACGGCTTGTTCGCCGGTATCATGATCCTCATGCTCAAGATAGCATTGCTTTACAATCTGATGAAGAACGGCAACTCACGTACCATTTTTGTTTGGGTCTACCCTATAGCGGGACGCCTCGCCGCTTCACTACTACCGGCTATTGCGCTGCCCGCCAAAGAATCCGGGCTTGGCGCTCTTGCAAAACAGAGCCGTCTCTGGCGCGCTTGTGCAGGATGTATCACAGCATCATTGTTATATTTGTTTGTTGTGTCCGCTTTTTTTTGGATAAAAGCAACAATCAGTATTTATGAATATTCCTTGCCCTGCCGGACATTGTTAGCATCAAGCGGGATAGCGTTGCTTCTTTCCTTTGCCGCCGCATTTCTTTCGGCATCTTTTTATGCTGTCACCCACACCAAAAGAATAGGCGGCTACACAGGGGACGCGCTCGGCGCGGCAATTGAAACAGGTGAAGCGCTCTTCCTCTTGATGTTAGTTGTTCTTAGTGCCTTATGCACTTAGAAGCGTTCGCCGTAGTAGATGCCAGCCCATTCCCAGCGTCCGTGGATTTCGGGGTCGATGGGGAAATAAATTTTACGAAAATAAAAATACCAGATAGGGGTGAGTTTTGACCAACCCCATGTTCGCAAGTAAGCATCGTTTGAGCCGGAGCCTTTGCTTAAATCGGCGGCGTATTGGATTTTACCGGAGCTGCTGAGGGTTGAAATGCTAAAGTTACCCAGATCCTCATCCTGCATACCAACTTGCGTCCATGAACGTGCAAAGAAATTAACACGAGCGCGGTAACGCCAGAGTTGGAGGGTATCTCCGTCGTCCAATGTTCGTTTTATTACGGAAATTAACGCAGCTAGGTTCTCGAAAGTCCTGTCAAATTTTGCCGTCTGCGTGTTATAATATTTTTCGGCATTATAAAAATCGACAACTTGTTTAGCATACGCATAGGCGTCGGGGAAGCCTGGAATGATAGCGCCGTAAAATGGCATGAAATTTTTATATGCTTTTATCGCGCTATCCCGATTACCATTTTTTTCTTCCGCCTGCCCCAACATAAAATATGCCTGCCCCAAGTCGATTTTATCGGGAAATCGGGAAATCAATTTTTCATAATACCAGATGTCCGCCCCAGGATTATCAACTAAGGTAATCAGCTGGCGCAGACAGGCAAGATGAATCGATTCTCCGCGCACTATCAAATCGGGGTAATTGCGGACAATCAAGTCGAAATAGAGCGCGGCTATCGCTTTTGAATCTTCACGAAGATAGCATGTCGCTATACGCAGCAGATAATAGCTGTTATAAGGATCCGCCGTATGATCATGCACCCATTCAGATAAAAAATTAATGATACGGTAATTATCGTTTAAGCGGCGATACTGATTGGCAATTTCGCGGACTATCGAAAAGTTTTCATCGTCCGAATTATTTTTTTGGGCAAGGAGTGAAAACAGTTCTTTAAGCACTTCTTTCTGCGCGGAGGTTTTATTCAGATAATATCTGCGAAAGTCCGTTTTATCGGGCGGTGTTTTACCCGAACATGTTAACAATATAAGAAAGATGATTATCAAAAGTTGAAGCAGCTTTATAAAACGCGCGATGCGAACAGGAATTACAGGCAAGCGAATCAATTTAATATATCCTTATTGCTACGATAAAACATGAAGAAAATAAGCCTTCCATTTTTCAGTATCGGCAGGACTCATTTTTTTCTTAAATGCGCCTTAGGTGCCGTCCGATCTTATTGCCTTTGATAATTCACCAATTAGTTTTTTATTGATGATTTTATTCCTGATAATTTTGAACGTAGCGGGCACTTTAAGGACGGAGCCGGCGGCAAATCCATTTTTCGGCAAGCTGACTATTTTGGGAATAAGCGCATAGGGCGAATCATCAATTTGGATTTTTACATTGTCGGGAAAGTAGATAGGATCATTGAACCACGAAAGAAGTATCACCGGTATTCCTGTTGCAGACTGAAAAAACAAACTTGCCGGTCCTTCGATTACCACACAATCCAAGTAATCTTGGGCAACCATATCTCTGGTATTAACAAAGTTTACCTTGCCAAAATAACCGCTTGCAGCAAGTCCTTTTTCAAAAGCCTGCTGCGCGTCATTATTCGGTTGCGTATCATAAATAAAATTGATTTGTTTATTTATATTCAGATTTTCTTCGTGGGATAATCGTATTTCTTTTGATAAGATAGCCGCACAGCGTCCTTTTCGGTAGGAATCAAGCTTCGTATCCGGTGTAATCGAAATATAGGAGTCCGTGTTTTTAGCTTGGGTTTCTTCATAAAAAAAAACAAGCGTTTTAGTAAGGGGGTTCCCCTCTTGTTTTATTTGATCGGCATAGATTTTTGCCGCGTCGGAATAATGAAATGGAAAAAACACAAACTCGGGGGCAGGTTTCGTCTTCTTGATTGTTTCCGCGATGGTATAGCTGTCTGTTTCTTCCATAATGCGGAACACTTTAACCTGGCGTCCAATTTTGAACGAAGCCTCGAAAATAAGAATCTGCTCGCGTTCTGCTCCGTAAAGCGCGTGAGTATAAATATCAGTTACCAGTATAACTGGCGGACGTAAAAAAAAGAGATAGGTTATCACGATCATAAACAAAACAAAAGAGATAAGAGGAATGGAACTTAAACCGAATCTTTTTACATCCATCGCAAAATCACCTCATACCAATTTTTTTAGGATGGTATCGTTATGCCGCCAATCCTTATCTTTTTTTACCCGCAAATCTAATGTTATTTTCCAATCAAATATTTCCGCCAAATCAGCGAGCGCGGCGAGCCTGATTTTTTTTATCATAGCTCCTCCTTTTCCTATGACTATTCCCTTTTGCGAATCCCGCTCCGTTCTGATTACCGCCATCACCTGTAAAATCCCGCCATGCTCGTTAGTTTTAAGCGCCGCGTTTTCAATATCAACATATATACAATGCGGCAGTTCATTCTGTAAAAAGAGCATGCACTTTTCGCGGATAATTTCGGTAATACGGAACTGGACATCCTGGTCGGTATACACTTCATCATCATAATAGGGATGCCCTTGTGGCGCCATATCGTAGAGGCAATCAAGAGCACAGTCAAGCCCAGTTCGCATGAGTGCGGAAACAGGAAAGATTCTAGTGCGAGGCAGAGAGGGCAGTGTATCCTCTAAAAATATTTCGATTGACGGGCAATGAGCCTGCGGCAGATCAATTTTATTGATAAGCGCTATTGTTTGCTCCCTGATTATTTCTTGGGGTAGCGCGGCGAGCCGTGCGGCGATAGCATTTTCTTCATCCAGAGGCGGGCGGGTAGCATCTAAGACATACACGATGAGATCCGACTCGGTGAGAGAGCGCTCCGATACGGCTTTAAGGCGAAGGTTTAATTTTTTTTCTGAAATATGAATGCCCGGCGTATCAACAAAAACGATCTGCCCCTGTTCCCGATTAACGATACCTCGTATACTGTTCCGCGTTGTCTGCGGCACCGGGCTTACAATCGCCGCCTTCCCGCCGCAGAAGCAATTCAACAGTGAAGACTTCCCAACCGAGGGACGCCCCACAATGGCAGCAAAAGCGCTCTTTTTCGTATCACTCATCAATGGTGCATGGTAACACATCCGAGCCTTTTGGTCTAGCAAGCTGTTGTACTTGGGGTGCCTTCCAAATTCGGGGTAAATCAGCGGCGCTCTGGTAATAATCCTGTAATAAAAAATCCCCGCCCCAAGGGGCGGCGCACAGGCTACCTAAAGGTGAACCTGCAATTACAGCGTAGTGTTAGGGCGTCCTGCGCCACGCCTCTGCGAATGCCGCTGTTAAACGCCCTATCTGGCGCGGCGGCTGGGCGGGGTATCAGACCCCAAGGGAGCGAACGCCCTTCTCTTACCAAGGGCAAGGCTAAAACCGCCTGAGGCGGAATGAAGTAATGTCTTGCGCCATGTCAGTAAAACACCTATACTCTTCTATAATTATGGCGGGTAATAGTTTCGGCACTCTTTTTAGAGTAACAACCTTTGGCGAATCGCACGGACCGGCGATTGGCTGCGTAGTAGATGGCTGTCCTGCGGGCTTGGCGCTTACTCATGACGATGTGCGGCGCGAGCTTGCGCGGCGGAAGCCGGGCGGCGGCGGGGCGGCGACCTTGCGGCGTGAAGATGACGACGCTGAAATCCTCTCCGGCGTGTTTGAAGGGCAGACGCTCGGCACGCCCATTGCCGTTCTGATACGGAACAAATCCGCACGGAGCGCCGATTACGATGAACTGCGCGATGTTTACCGTCCGGGGCACGCCGACTGGACTTACGAGGCAAAATATGGGCTGCGGGACCATAATGGCGGCGGGCGGGCGTCCGCGCGAGAGACGGCGGGGCGGGTGGCGGCGGGCGCGGTGGCAAAGCGCCTGCTTGCCGAGCACGGCATCGCCGTCCGCGCGTGGTGTAGCAGCATTGCCGACATCAGCGCGCCCGCAGAGGGTGAGGGCGATTTCGAGTGGGAAGAAGCCGAGCGGAACAGTTTTCGGGTGCCCTCCAGAGAGAGCGCCGCGCGGATCATGCAGAAGATTGAGGAGCTTCGCGCGATAGGCGACAGTGCCGGCGGGATCGTCTCGTGCCGTGCTACGGGATTGCCGGCGGGATTAGGCGAGCCGGTTTTCGATAAACTCGACGCGCTCGTTGCCCACGCCTGCCTGTCCCTCGGAGCGGCAAAGGGCATCGAATTCGGCAGCGGCTTCGGTTCAGCGGCGCTCAACGGCTCGCAAAACAACGATACGCTCGTTCCAGCGAGCTCGGGCGGAAAAAGTTTTGCGGGGAATAAGGCGGGGGGGGTGCTTGGAGGTATCTCCAACGGGATGCCGCTGGAGTTTCGCGTCGCTTTCAAGCCGGTTCCCTCGATTTCGACGCCGCAAATGACGGTGGCGCGGGATGGCACGGCGCGGAACATTTCGGTAAAGGGGCGGCACGATGTCTGCGTCTGCCCCCGTGCGGTAAGCGTTGTCGAAGCGATGACGGCGCTCGTCCTCGCCGACCTGTTGCTTCAAAACAGGTGCAGCCGACTAGGGGAACGCCAGGGGGCGCGTCATGGCGAATAGATTTATCACGGGTAGCGCCCTCGTCCTCCGTGTTCGCGCCAGCGGCGAATCGAACCGGGAAGCATTTTTTTTAACGGCGGAGCGGGGGCTCATCCGCGCAACCGTCTATGGCGGACCGAAGAGCCGCCTTCGTTCCTACGTCGCGCCCTTTCATTCGGGTATTTTATACCTCTATCACGACCCTGTGCGCGATTCCTACAAGGTAAGCGATTTTGATGTGGCAAGCTGGCGTCCCGGCATCCGCGAGGTCTACGAACGAACGGTCCGCGCCGGCGCGATTTGCGAAACGATTCTCGCGGGGCACGGCGGCGGCTCTGATTGGAGCGATGCGTTGCGCCTTGCAAACCTCTCCTTCGATGCGATGGAAATTGCGGATGCACCCTGTTCACGGCGCATCGCACTTCATTTTTTATGGAATTGGGCGGAACTTTTGGGCGTGCGCCCCGATTTAGACGCCGACGAGCTCCATCTCAATATCAAAAATCCGGGGGCGCTCCGCTGGTTGCGGGTCGTCGAAAATCTGGACCCCGCACTCCTCACGCGTTATACGCTGGATGATATATCATTGCAATACGCGCAAACGCTCTGTATCGAGATATTGGCGTCGGCGCTCGGCAGACGCCTCGCAAGCTGGAGGGATATATGATAAGCCGAATATTTTTCCTGCTGCTCTGCCCCCTCTTCGCTCTCGTTTCGTGTGCGACGGGTCCAAAACAAATTAAAGAATTAGACAGCACTGAAAAAAACTTTGCGCTTTTTTCCGCCGATGCATCCGTTTATCTTGCTATTGATACGGTTGATACCGTGCAGACAAGAGCGCTTGTTGATACGGTTATATCATCGTTCAGCACCTTGGATGATAAAAGGCAAAAACAGATTCTTGATAAAACAAAAACGATATATATGGCTCTCTATAATGATGATGATGATGGGCAAAAAAATCGTTGGACTGCTATGCTGAGGGGGGGGGGGTATCCTGCGCTCACCAGCGCGCTGGGTTTAAGCCTTTCTTCCGGTTGGAAAAAAATAAAAGACCCGGCGTGGGGTGATTATTGGCAATCAGCAAGCGGTGATATCAATCTTGCTATCGGGCAGGAAGCGGTGATAATTTCAACCGGCGCGTTGCAAACGAATGAAAGCGCCGCCCAAGTGCCGCAGGCTTTCCTTGAGTTTCAAAACGGCGCGGCAATTTCCGGCTGGTTGCCCTCCGTCGGTTTCTTGCAAACATTTCTATCGAGTTCCGGCATACCGATACAAGTGCCCGCAAAGGAAATTCTTTTTGCCATGCGTCCGGCAAGCGGGTTGGGAGATGAGGGCGGCGTGTATGAAACATCGTTCAGGCTTGAAATGCAGAATGCCTCCGCCGCAAAGGGAATCGCCGCCATGCTTGCGTTTGCACGGATGGGCGGCACTCCTCGGCTTGCCCCTCAGTTACAGATGTTATACGACATTTTCTTTGCCGCCACACCTCGAGTCGAAGGCAGCGCGCTCCTCCTTGACGGCGGAACAATGAGCGCAGACCAGATAACTAGACTGATATTGTTTTTTTCGTTACAATGAGTAGAAAGAGGATAACGTATGCCTACATATCAGTATGAATGTAACACTTGCAGTCATCAGTTTGAAGTTTTTCAGAGTATAAAAGATGATGCTCTCAAAGTCTGCCCCGAGTGCGGTAAGGAAGTCCGCCGCCTTATCACCGGCGGCGGCGGCGTCATCTACAAGGGAAGCGGCTTTTACCGCACTGACCGGGGGCTGACCGACCATGCGGCAAATGTGAAAGACGCCCAAAAAGCAAAAGCCGCCGCCGCGAAAAACCCCGCGTCGCCCTGCGCCGCTTGCGCAAAAGCGGAAAGCGGAGAGTGCGGCGCCGCTTAGAGGGTTCCGGACAACTCATGCGGAATATCAGCACGCCTGATTTTTCAGTAGCGTCCTTAATTCCCTGTCGACGCCGTATCGCCTGACTGCTCTTGCGCTGCTGCCTGCCGCTTGGGACGGAGGTCGGAAAGCAAGCCGCCGTAGGTGCGGTTCTTTATATCTTCCGAACGCGCCGATTGACCTTCCCGCCGGGGCAAAAAGTCGAATACCATTTGGTAACGGTATCCACCCCTGATTATCGTGATATAGACTTTCTCGCCTTTAACCACATTCCCCACTTCGTCCAGTTCATAGGTATAGGGCAGGCGGGTTATTTTTACGCTTGTCGCCCTGCTATCATCGGTCCGTGCGGCTTCAATTTGATGAACATAAGGATATTTTTCAAAATTCTCATCGAGAAGCTTGAAGACATCGTCCACCGTTAAGGCCTGTGAAAACATCAAACCGGCTGAAGAAACGAAGAAAACACACAAAATCAAAATTTTATTCATAAAATCCCCCAAAAAAACATGCCTGTCATTATCCCCGATTCCGAGGTGAATGTCAATACCCCTAGCAGCCCCCCGGGTGCACTTCCAAATTCTGGGTAAATCAGGTAGGCGCTATGGAAACCTCCAGTATAAGGAGGGGGGAAGTCTCCCCCTACGCGCCGCAAAATTGCGTCGCTACCCCCTCTGCGGGGCGCCGCCCAGCAACGCCCCGCTGGGGGGGCGAGGTGCCCCCCCAGACCCCCCGTTAGCATCATAGGTATCACTTTAGAATTTACCCAGAAAAATAAATTGCACCCGCAGCCCCCCTAGCAGCCTGTCGCTCTTCATCTGGAAAACATCCTGATAGCGTGAAAGATACCGGACAAAATAGGGGGATTTGTTCATCATTCTGTACTTGAAGCACCCAATTTCCGCTCTGGCGTGAATTATACAGAGCTAGAATGAGAGCCCGAGGCTATAAGTTGGTTCAGATTTGGGCTAGGGACAAGCAAGCTCAGGCGTTAAGAGAGTACGAGAAGGCTTTAGAGAAAGGGCTGAGCCCTCCCAGAGCAAGCATAAAAGAGGATCGCGAGCGGGTTCCTGTGGAGATTAGTGTGAAAAGTGAGGACATAGCTGTTAGAAACAGAAGTGTCTACAATAGTCTGCACTATAGAGGCGAAGCTGAACGACATAATCGCCCGCCGCGCTGATGTTCGCATAGTCGTGGAGCAAGCTCGGCAAAAAACGCGCGATACATCAGCGCACGCTGATTTATTTTCTATGGATGATGAGGCAGCATCTACCTTTCCCTTCCATCAAATAAGGTAGATCCTTTTGGCTTAATACGCCAACCATCTTCACCGATGCGTTCTCCAATATCTTCCAGAACATTTAATATTGTCTGATACTCAGGCGTAATGCCATTTTTTAATAAAGGTAGTATGGCAAAAACAATATCGTTAAAGACCGGAATTATATGTTCGCGTTCCATACGCCTAAGATAACTTATCAAATAAAAGCGTATACGCAAACGGATATCTATTTGCGTTTGAAATTTCGTATCTTTTTTCATTGTGTATTTTTCTGTAGTGGGATCATAATCAAAATTTTCCAGAAGCAGGGGGGTAATATCTGAGTATTCTTTTTTAAGTAAATCAAGGAAACCTAATTCCAGTCCTTTAATAATAAGCTCATCATTTATCTGTTCAAGCGTCGCTCCATTATCTCTGGCAATAATACCTTCAATGGTCTGTATAACCGCTTCGCCCATATTCATACCAATATTCGCTTTAAGAACAGCGCGGGGATTATGAACTTTGCGAAAGTTAATAATAAGTTGTCCTGATAATACCGTAAAAGGGTGCTGTCTCTTTTTAAAACTTGTTTGCCCGTTTTTTTGAGGTATTGCGCCGATATATTCAAAACCGCATTTTTCACAGGTTTCAATTATTAAATGCCAAAACTCCGGATCTTTATGAGCGAAAACAAAAGATAACCACCGATTATATTTAAGAACCCGGTACATTTCCTCAATGCTTTTCGCAATCAAATTATTATAATTGTCTTTGGTTTTATGGTGTTCCCCACCCTCGATGGCTTCCATTTGGTAATCTTCTTCGGTAACATCTAAATCAAGCCATGCGTTCCACATTGCCGACAAATCGAGGTATGGGATTTTTTTGCCATAGGGCGGATCAGTGTAAATATAATCAACGCTTTCTTTACGCAAAAATGAAAGATCCGTTGCGGTTCCTTTTACAACCTGGGCGCTGGCGACCATTTGCTCAACCGTTTTTTGGTTAAGCAGACATTGTGCTTGAATGTCTTTTTTGGCAGCAAGAACTTTGTTATAACGGGACTCAAAGTATTTTAAAATATCAAGCTCTACAGGCATCGGGGCTATCCTGTATCGGTAATAACTAAATGCACTTGTATTACCCCTGCCTTCACTTCTACCGGCTGATTGATGATAAGTAAGATTAATTTTTGTTACCAGACCAGAGAACATTAATAATAAAGTATCACATAAATTTTTGTCTTTTTCTTTTTTAATAATCCCTTTTAATAAAGCCAACTGTGCTAATTGTTTACGGCTAAATAATTCCGGCACGGTTTCTACATCAGAACCTTTCGGTAACGCAAGATTTTTTGGACCAGAATATTCCTGTAATATTTTTTCAATATCAGCTTTTGTTTTTGGCTGTTTCTTACGGTATTCATCTCTAACAGAACCATAATGCGCAGACAGTTCATTGGTGTTTATCGGCGCAAGCAAGGCTTGAACAATAAAAACAGCCATAGGGTTAATATCAACATTAACCGCTTTTCTATCATTAACAAGGGCTTCAACGGCAGTAACTCCCGACCCGCCAAACGGATCAAGTACTAAATCACCTTTCTTGCTATAATTTTTGATATAAGCGCTCACAACATTCCATGATTGACGTGTAAAGTAACCATGCACACCAAAATGCCTGCGGGCTTCCTGTTTCTTTACCGGGATTTCTTCCAGCAAGGGACGATTGCTGTAATCAAAGGCTTCCGCCGTTTCAGGCGTTTTGGTTTTTTCATAGGTAAAAGTTTTCCCACCATGAAAACTGGCGGGCGAAAGAATTTTTTTTAAGACCGCCCAATAGGCGTTTATTTCGCTTACTCTAAAATACAATACCGGCTTTTCGGTGTCGGTAGTGCGGTAACAGGCAAATTCCAAACCATTACAAAGGGCGAAGTAATTACTCCTTACTTCCGGGTGAGTGGCATAGATGTAGACCTGCTCCACATTATCATCGTCAATGATTTTTTCTTTTGGTGTTTTTGCGTCCAATACCCATGCATAACCGTTTTCAATTTTCAGGGCATAATCGGGTATTAAATTTACCTGCCTTCTGGTGCTTCCCGTCCGCAGAAAAGGGCTTTTTAAGGCTTTTTCCCTCTGGATATTCTCATGGGTATAGCCCAGTTCTTTAAGAAGCGGGTCAATTATCACCGCCCGGACATCGGCTTCCTTGAAATCTTTATCCGCTAATATCCCCTCAAAATCGAGATCGCCAAATAAAGCCTGCTTTATATCATTTGACTGTTTCACCATGTCTTTTACTCCGTCCACCTTACATATCGTTGGCAAGTTTATCGGTGCGCCACCATACTAATTTTGCGCGGTAATTGTCGGCAAGCAATGCCGAGAGGACGCCTTCTGCCGAAATCGTAAACGTAAAAAATTGTAATTCGTCGGGATTTACTTTAATAATGCCGCGCCGTTGTTTATTGGGATTATGAATATCAAGCACTAAAATCGAAAACCCATCTTCAAGAGGAGAATAAAAAAAGAGCTTTCCTGCCCGCATCGCGCCGAACATCGAATAAATAAGATTTTCAGTTACACGTTTGGTATTTTCAATATGCACCGATTCAAAAAACGGAATTTCAACCGAGCCCAGATAGTCGCCGTTTTCTAAATCAACAATCCATATATATGAACTATCAGGCTCCATACCGGCAACGGTGCTTATCGCCTCGTCAAATATTTCGTGATAATAATCTAATTTAAGATATATTCTGGCGCTATCAGGCGCTATAGCTATCGTATCAAGCGAGGGTAATACCCCCCGTTTGTGTTCGGGAACCGGCAGCCGTTCATTGCTAAACCGCATCTCGGTCAACTGATTTCCGTTTGAATCGAAGGTATACACGGTTCTGCCTTTCGGCAATCGGCACGCGACAACAAGCATATCATCTTTGGTAATTGCTAATCTTTCTATTGCCGCAAAAGGAGTTCCCCCCGGTCCCTCCTGCCCCAAGTATTCAATAAAATGCCCTTGGTCATCAAAATGAAGTATCGTTCTATCTAAAATAACTTTTTCCGCACTATTATAGTTGTGCCGTTCGTCAGGCAATGTATCGACAACAAAAATATGTTTTCGTGAATCAACGGCAATGTGTGAAGGACGACGCAAGGGCCAAGGATTAGCCCAGCGTGTTTCATGGATTCCTTCCGATTTAGATTTTAATGTGAGCGGCGGCGGATTCGTTTCTTCGTTATATATCATAAACAAGAGATCGCCGTAAGAATTATATCGGATGACCTTCTGCCCGTTCCCGTTAGCAATGAAAAAAAATCCATCGCGCATCGCAAGCTCCGTCGCATTTTGACTGCGCCGTCCTTCAAGGTTGAATAAATCCAGCTCGCCTTCCATTCGTCCTATATCAAACGATGCTAAATCAGCGCGTTCAATCGAACGGGTGTCGGCATTGGAACACGCGCAGAATATGGATACAACAATGAATAGTGTCACAAAAAGTATATTGGAAAATCGAAGCTCATTTTTCATTTTGATTCGCAACCTTTTTTTTCTTTCGTCTAAATGAACGATAGTTGATGTTAGGGAACACATTATTTCGAGACTCAAGGTCTGTTAGAAACCTCGTCGAAAGCTGCGAATTACCTAACGATTCGTAGAGCGTGGTAAAATTACGCAGGTGGTGGCGTAATTGATACTGAGCATAACGGCGCCATTCGCTGGAAATATATTGTTCGCCATCGGCGGTAAAACGCGCCCAATCAGTGTCCATTGCTAACAGCACCTCCCGCGCCGCCTGATTCAATACCCGCTCCCTAATATCAGTCTCTTCGGTAAAACGTTCTGACAATTCAATCATACGCTCGACAGAACGTAAGAGATGTCGATACACCCATATATTTGATGAATCAAGATACGCTTCCGCATACCCATGAAATCCCGATGATGAATACTCAGGCGATATAATCTGAAACTCATGCGCGTTTTCTTTCGCAAGATATGCTGAAGGCGTCATAAACTCAAGAGCAGGCTCCTCCGCTCCTCCCTTGAATACCTCTTCGATAAACGTCCAGCCTTCATACCAGAAACGCCCGAAATAATCAAAAGGCAGCACACAGAGGCTTAACGGCGTTTTGTTCATGGTTTCGCGGGCTTCCGAGAGGGATTTCGCTCTGTTTGATACAAAATCTTGCGCGGCTGCTTTTGCCGCCTTGGCGGCCTTTTCACCATGGTATATTCCTTTTGATTTTCCATTCTGTTTTTTTGTATAATACTTACACCCCGTCGCAAGGCGTATGCCACGCGCCGATATAAAATCAATAACATAACTCTTTGGCAACTCAAAACCAACATCACCAAAGTATGAACGAAATACCGGATTAACCGAACAGCCGCTTTTCCTATCCATTATTTCCTTATACGCATAAAAATCTTTTACGAGGAGCGACAAACCCTTTTGTGTTTTAAGAGGATAATACGAACCATATTCGGGATACGGACGGGAAAGTAATGCCGTATGCGTATCAATAATAGTCCATTCAAATTTATAATAACGAATAAGCCTGTCCAATCCTTCGCAATACGCTAATTCAGGAAGCCAAAAGCCCTGTGGACGCTCCTTAAAAAATTGCTTGTGGCTTACAAGCGCCGTTTCAATCTGCGCCGAAATCGAAGAAGGATAGTTGATATAAAAAGGCAGATACGCGTTTATCGCCGCAGTAGTAACTAACTCGACATTTCCCCGCCGCGCATAATACGATAGTGCACTTGGTATATTTTTATTATACCGCTCGACAAAGAGAAAGCGTTTGTCAATAGTGCTTTCATAATAAAATTGCGCTAACTTGAGTAATTTTGGTTTGCTCTTGCACCTGATAATTTCTTTCTGCCCGAAAGCTATCTGTTTATCAACATATTCAAGATACCTTTTAACAAGCAGCTCGTCGGTGAGTAACTGACAGAGCAACGGCGGCATAACAAGGGTAATATGAAAAGGGATATGATCGGCGTCAAGCCTATCGAGCATTTCAAGAAACGGTATGAAGGAGAGCGAAATCAACTCGAAGAAGGGGAGTTCCTCGTAGATAAATTGAGGCTCCGTTTCTCTGACAAAAGGCAGATGAATATTAAAGACAAAGGATATTACGTTACTTTCATTCATTGTTGCTGAGTCTATTCATCGCTTTCCTGCACCTTGAACGCCGCCGACTCTTTGATTACCTCATCGGCAATGCGCCCGCTAATCGGCGAATAGTGGCTTGCTTCGATACTAAAAGCGCCCGTCCCGCTCGTCATCGAACGGAGGTCTATCGCATAGCGCAGCAGTTCTTTTTGCGGCGCCTGCGCGCGTATCTCTTGAATGCCCCCGCCAATCTGCGTTTGCCCCTGTATCTTACCGCGTTTGTTGGATAGATCGCTTAGCACATCACCCATATATTTTTCTTCGACTAACACCGTTAAGTTGCTAATCGGTTCGAGCAACACAGGCGCCGCTTGTTTCATCGCCTCGCGGAACGCGTTACGGGAAGCAAGGCTGAAACTCAATTCTGAAGAATCAACAGGATGGTATTTGCCGTCAACAATTTTCACTTCGACATCAACAACCGGATAGCTCGCCATGATACCGTGCTGCAATGCCTCACCAATGCCTTTCTCGACGCCGGGTATATAATTTTTTGGCACCGCCCCGCCGAAAATCGCGTTGACAAAAGTATAGCCCTCCCCCCGTCCTTTCGGCGCAATCTCCAGCACGACACGCCCATACTGCCCATGCCCGCCGGTCTGCTTCTTGTGCGTATATTCGGCGGCGGCTTGTTTCGTTATCGTTTCGCGATAGGGCACACGCGGGATATGCGTCCGCACCTCTACCTTCTGCGTCTGCTTGAGCTTGTCCAGCATGATGGTGATGTGCGATTCGCCCATGCCGGAAATCACGGTCTCCTTCGTCTCGGCGTTAAACTCACAGCGGAAGGTCTTGTCCTCGTCAGCGGCGCGGTTCATAAACTCGCCAAGCTTCGCATCATCTTTTTTCGACACGGCGTCTACCGCCACCGAATACACCGGCTGCGGCAGACGTAGCGGAAGAAAGCGCATCCCCGCGTCATTCGCCCCGAGGGTATCATTCGTTCCAAGAGTCGGCGACTTGGTGATGATGCCCACATCACCCGCGTAGAGCGCCTTCACTTCACTCAGTTTCTTTCCAACACAGGTAAAAATCTTCCCCACGCGCTCTTTCTTGTTCTCGCTGACGTTCACTATATCGCTATCCGCCGTCAGTTTCCCCGTGATCACCTTCACCCATGAAAGTTTGCCGGAAAACTGGTCGAACACGGTCTTAATCACGAGCGCCGAAAGCGGCGCGTCAGTACGAATGCAAACTTCCCGCTGCGCGCCCTCTGTATCCAGCGCGATGTCCTTCGCCGCCGCCGGACTGGGGCAGATGGTAACGAGAAAATCTAGAAAGGGCAGCAGCCCCGTATTCATAAGCGCACTCACGGCAAACGCGGGGACATAGAGGTTCTTCGTAAGCGCCTCTTCAAGCCCCTTGTAGACCTCCTCCGGCTCCAAGGCGCCGAGCAAAATATATTTTTCCATGAGGATTTCATCGCCGTCTGCGGCGGTTTCCATCAGTTTAAGGCGGGCGTCGATGACCGGCTGCTTGTATTCGGCGGGAATTGGCTCTTCCTTTTCTATAAACGTGCCGCCGGTATCGGCGAAATAGGCTTTTTCGTTCAAAACATCGATGACGCCTTTGAAATCGGCGCCGCTGCCCATCGGAATCGTGAAGGCTATAGGCTCAATCTTGAACTTTTCCTTAATGTCCGCAAGGCTCTTGTCAAAATCAGCGCGCTCCTCATCGAGCTTGGTGATAAAAACGCCGCGCGGCTTCCCCCGCCCGTCTAGATTCCGCCAGAGTTTTATCGTCTCGATCTGGACGCCGGCGCGCCCGTCAACGGCAAGCATTGCAAGCTCGCACGCCCGAAAACTCAAAATCACATCGCCTACAAAATCCGCGCCGCCGGGCGTGTCAAACAGGTTGATTTTCTTGCCGCCGCGCTCAATATTGGCAAACGCCGTGTGTATCGAAATCGACCGCGCAAGCTCCTCAGGCGAGCTTGCGCCGACGGTCTTCCCCGACCCGACAAGCTCTGGCTTCGCAATGGCTCCGCCGGCAAAGAGAAGCCGCTCGAACAGCGTCGTCTTCCCCGTCCCCCCATGCCCCGCAATCGAGACATTTTTGATTAAATCAGTCGTATATTCCATAAAGCGCCTCTACCCCAGCATACCCCATTTCCCAAATATTTTCAACCGCCCGTCCGCCTTAGGGGTGCACTTCAAAATTCTGGGTAAATCAGGTAGGCGCTATGGAAATCTCCAGTATAAGGAGGGGGAAGTCTCCCCCTACGCGCCGCAAATTTGGGTCGCTACCCCCTCTGGGGGGCGCCGCCCCGCA
>JAITNZ010000118.1 GCA_031290205.1 Spirochaetaceae bacterium | reverse complement strand
CCCCCCCCCCCCCGCACACCCCCCCACGCGTCCGGCCCGAAGCAAAGGAATGCAGTCAGTGAAAATTATTTGCGGCTGTTAGTAGCGGTGCCGGATGGCAAGAAAGCTGAGGACGGGCGTGAGTTTCGGTGCAAGATCACCGCCGTTCACGAAGCTGATACGCGCGTTGACGCAATAGGAGAAATGATATGAAACCCCCATCCCCCATTACTCAGCGTCACCTCGTCATTCTGCTGATGTTTTTCTCCCTTGCGCCGTTCGCATTTGCCCAAACATCCGAAGCTCATATTCTTCCTTTTGAGTTCCCCTCCGCGCGCCTTGCCGCTCTCGGCGGCAATCATGCGGCATTAACCGATGATTATTATACCGCTTTCAATAATCCGGCAGGTTTTGCCGCCGTTCCCAAAAAAATCTCTTTTGCGGAAATCTCGGCGGAGTTCAACCGTATGGAGTTTTTCTGGGATTTATATTTCGGGACATTAACTGACGAAACCATCATCAAGATGGTTTTACTGCCTTCCGAAGCAAATGCGGTTATCGGCGGTCCTATCAACTTCGGTATGATTTCTAACGGGTGGGGCTGGCGTGTTTTTAGCGCGACACGGGGAAATATTTATTGGAATGGCATTACCCAAAGATTTATGGATGCGGAATATTCCGAAGAAGTAGTTGGCAACCTTGGGTATGGCTTTCGTCTGGTAGCAACGGAAAACGCAACTTTGGATTTTGGAGTTATGCTCAAGGCATTTTACCGTCTAGCATTCCTGCCCGAAAGAACTATTACCAGTTTCGATGACCTTGTTCTCGCCATAGAAGAAATAGGAGATGTTTTTAATTTCATGCGCACCCAACCCTATGAAACGCAACTCGGCGCCGGTTTTGATATCGGCATCCGCTGGACTTGGCGGGATAGTTTTTCGCTGGGGCTTACCTACAAGGACCCATACACGGCGGCGTTCATCACCGGCTTCCCCGATTTTGACGCATACTTGGCGGCGGCTTCGGATAGAACAGGCTATAATACCGTCGCGCCGCAACTGGGTATCGGGCTTTCCTGGCGAATACCATCGTTCAAATTGCACCGTTATAATACCGACCTTGTCTTTTCTGCCGATTATAATGGCTTGCTTAAAATGTTTTCAGAGCAGCGAAATCCCCTGCTCTACCTATCCGCCGGATTGGAATTACGCCTCCTCGAAGTTTTCTGCCTCCGCGTCGGCGTCGCAGATTGCTTGCCCAGCGGCGGCATTGGACTCAATTTTACCTACTTTCAATTTGATGTAGCCTACGGCGGCAAAGAAATGGCAACCGAACCCGGAGGAAATTCAACATGGTTTTTAAGTATCAGCTTCCTCTTTCGCTTGTCTTTCCGAAATTTTCAATTGGACGGAATTACTACGTTCTAGTATTCAGTCAGCAATGAAAATATGGGTATGTCCAGGATGAATAAGAAATCCGCGAAGTCGAAAAAGTCAAATAAGTAGAAGCCAGAAATTGCCGGTGGATGTTTTTCTTAAAAATGGTAATGCTACGCGATGTCCCCATCCTTCGTTTTCACCGCATACAGTTCAAATGTATCGCCGAGTTTGCATATAATGCTGATACGCATTAACAGTTTATAGAGCACGCTGTTTTTTTTTGATGCGAGTGCACCCATGAACGGGAAGCGTTCGGGGTGATGCCCGCTTATCACTATTTTAGAGACGGAAAATCCCGCTCTTCGCATTATTTTTTTTGCCTGCCTCGGATTCCATAGAGTCCAATGGTCGGCGGGGCTGTTCTGTAAAAATGAGCGCTTTGAAAACACACCCGATACACCGGCGGCGGAGGGCGTTGAAAAGGCAAATACCCCGCCTGTTTTAAGCAGTGCATGCACTTTTTGAATCGCGGGCAGCGGATTCTCAAAATGTTCGATGACATACCACATGGTAATGACATCAAATTCTTTTGCCTCAATTGCCTCGATACCCCCCCCAAAAAAAAATTGAGGGAAATAGCCGGTATATGCTGGTATATTGAATGTGTTGCTAACATACTCCGCTGCTTCAGCCGCTGGGTCTATGCCGCTCGGTATAAACCCCTCCTCGCGGGCAGCAACGAGAAAAGCGCCATAAGCGCAACCGATGTCTAATACGGTATAGTCCGCCCCGTTTTTTTTTGGGGGGGGGGAGGGGAGCGTCGCACAAATATACTTGAGGCGGAGGCGTGCCATTGCCGTTAAATTCGAAAAGTCCTCCAGATAGGTTTTGCCGTATTGTTTTTTATATGATTCAAAAAAGTATTCACTGGAATACTCTATCTGCGCATCCTGTATACGCAGCATATAGATTGTGCCGCACCGCGTGCAGCGCCGGTATGTTTTATCGGGGAAACGGGCTACTGTCGAGGATTTGCAGCCACAGAAAGGGCAGTTGAGCGAACGGCTAGGATTGAGGCTGGCGATATATTCGACGAATGTTGTTTGCGGCTCTTCATCAAAATGATATGTATGCGCAACTGCTTTCGAGCGAGACGCTATAGCGTCCAGTGTTTGTTCATCTAAAATGATGTTCGTGCTTTTAACAAAGAAGAACCCTGCCGAGAGAGAAAGTTTTTTATGATACGCAGTCGGCGCCATCAGTATGACGGGCACTCCGGCATAGAGGCTCTCGAATGCCGTTAAGCCAAAATGAGTGATGACGAGATCATAGCCGGCGAGAGTTTCCTTGATGTCCGGTATCGATTTCACTACGTTTATATGCGCATGCCCCCCTCGAGGAGTCTGATACTCAGCATGATTTAAGGCGCCTTGAATGACGGTAATGCGGGCATTATGCAAGCGTGAGCATATCTGAACGGCGGCGCTCGTAAGATGTGCGCTATCCTCGGCACCAAAGCTGATAAGAATTTTTATCCCCCCCTCATTTTTGGGGGGGAACGTAAAAGCCTCCCCCCCCCAAAAAAAAATTCTGTTTTTCGGTAAATCCAAAAGACCAGGGCGCAGGAGGTTCGGCGTTCCGCGTTGAGGGAGCAGTGGGAGCAGGTCGAGCAAAAAAGGAAAATCATTGCGGCATTGCCCCCCTTCGTCAATGCCGATAAGGGGCGCTAACTTACTTAAACGAATAAATTCATCGGGGGGGGTCTCGAAGCGGTCGCAGACGATGAATGCCCACGATGTTTTTTCAAGTTCGCTTTTAGCAGGAATAAAATCAGCAAAAAAAAAATCTATATCGCTGCCTGCAAGCTCACGCGCTTCGTCAAGGCTCCTATCACCCGATAGCACGAGGCGCGCCTCCCTTCCCCCCTCATTGAGGCGGCGGACGAGGGACGCGCTTCGCAAGAGGTGCCCGCTCCCTCTGTTTTTTTCGAAGGAAGCGATTATCAGTATGGGAAGCGCCGTGCTCACTCTCTATTAATACGGCTGAGGTATGGCTTTGATTTCATCGGGCACGATATACTCACGAAGTATAGAACGCTGCCCTGCATCACTTAAATATTCCCATGCGGCTTCATTCCAGATATACGTGCCTGCCATTTTACCGTTTAACGTGTAAAACTCCGAAAAATGATGCAGGAAGCTATCTATTTTGAGGATAACACCATCGCCTAAGCTCACGGTTTTAAGTTGGTTGCTACTAAAAGCTTGGTTCCCAATATAACGCACGGATTCAGGAATGTGAATATTGTCAAATTGATTGCCGGTAAAAGCCGCATCTCCGATATATTCGACGGTGGGGGGAATGACGACCGAATTTAAATTTTTCCAAGCAAACGCTCCGGCGCCGATTCTGGTAACGGTAAAATCACCGATTTGGGAAGGGATGATGGCATCCTTATAATACGGACGATAGCCGCTTATCGCCGCCATGCCGCTTCCCAGATTTTGCAGATAGAAGGCGCCCGTCGTTTGATGAGCTGATTGTTCAGGAATGGTTCGAGGAGGAGGAGCTTTGGGCGGCTGTTCTTTGTTCCCCGCCATTCCGCCGTAAATATTGACGATAGGATTATTCTCGAACGCAAACTGGTCAACTCGGGAGGCAGTCCGGGGCAGGCTCACCTCGCGAAGCTGGTTGCCTAAAAAAGCCTGCCGTCCGATAACGAGAATCCCTTCGGGAATGAGGACGTCGGACAGCCCCTTCGCCATGAAAGCCTGTTCGCCGATTTCTATCACGGGACGCCCCTTAAAGGCTGAGGGGATAACGATATTCTTCGCGGTTCCCATATACATGGTGATTTTGAAACCACGAATGCCGTCAATTTCCGCAGGTTCAAACAGGAAATCGCCTGCATGTTGCGAAAAACAAAATGGATCGATAAAACCGATACAGACAATAAAAAAAAGTATTCTAGCCATATTTTATGTTATCGGCATCTTTTCCAGAATGAATAAGGGGAAGGCTTCAAATTTCGTAACTACTCAGACAGGCTTGCTGAAGCTGGCTTGACACTTTTTGCGATTATGTTCTATGCTGTAATCAGCGTTAAGGCGCTTTTTAGGAGGATTTATGAGTGCAAGAATCAGATTGAAAAAATTCGGGACAAAAAAAAGGCCATTTTACCGGATTGTTGTTATGGATAGGCAGCAGCCGAGAGATGGGAGGACTATTGACGAGTTGGGGTTCTATCATCCTATTGAAGTAGAGGGAAAGCAGATTTCGTTTGATGCCGAAAAGGCGAAGGCGTGGTTGAAGAACGGCGCCGAGCCGAGCGAAACTGTTCGAAAACTTTTCAATAAAAAGGGTTTAACTTTGAGTATAGCCGCTGAGGCTTAGATTTTCAGCCTAAAGGAGTTGGGTTATGGAGAAAGATCTTATTGAGTATATCGCGAAGTCACTTGTTGATGATCCGAGCGCGGTTCAGGTGAATATTGTCGAAGGTGAACAATCGACTATTCTTGAACTGAGAGTCGGATCCGGCGATTTGGGGAAGGTTATTGGCAAACACGGCAGGATTGCAAAAGCGCTCCGCACGGTTTTGCAAGCCGCAACCGCAAAATCAGGAAAACGTACTGTCCTTGAAATCCTAGACTAGTTTAAAATTTACGGACAAAAGACGGAGGGATACGTCGGTTAAATCAGACCCCAAGCGGATAACGCCCTTTTCATACTGAAGGCGAGGGTAGAATCCGCCTGTGACGGAATAAAATCAGACCCAAGCGGATAACGCCCTCTTCATACTGAAGGCGAGGGTAGAATCCGCCTGTGGCGGTCACTTTGTTTTGGTTGCTTCGCAGTAGTATTCCCATGCTTCGGCGGCGGTGAATTTTCGGTGGACGATTTTGCCAATCGCGTCTGCCATTTGTGCCGCATGAACGCTTTGGAATATGTTGCGTCCCATGTCGAGTCCGCGAGCGCCGCCCTGCATCGCGCGGTATGCCATTTCCAGCGCCTCTTTTTCCGGCAACTTTTTACCGCCGGCAACAACAATGGGCACAGGGCAGGCGGCAACGACCTCCTCAAACTTATCGCAATAGTAGGTTTTTACGATATTCACGCCCATTTCTGCGACAATCCGCGTGGCAAGCTTGAAATACTGGTCGGTGCGCTCCATGTCTTTGCCGACGGCAACGACTCCCAGCGTCGGGATGCTATAACGGGATGCGGCGTTGATAACTTTGGACAGATTATCGATGCTCGACAACTGCCCGCGAGCGCCGATAAACACCTGCACGGCAAGCGCGTCTGCATTCATCCTGATGGAATCTTCAATATCAACCGCAACGACCTCGTGGCTCAAATCATCGTTAAGCATTGACGAACCGGACGAGACCCTTAGCGCAATGCCTTTCCTAAAGTTAGGCTTAACGCAGCTGCGTAACGCGCCCCGTGTCGCCATCAGCACATCAACATGATCCACTAAGCGCGGCAGGAGCAAATCAAGCCGTTCAAGACCGGACACTGAACCCATAAAATACCCGTGGTCAAAGGCGAACATCACCGTGTTGCCCGTCCTCGGGTTAAAAATATTGGTCAAGTGCTTCTTCATCCCCCAATCGAGGTTAGCCGCGCCTTTTACATGAAAGTTGCCGTTTGTCGCAAACGCCTTCTCGGTGTAATAATTTTTTTCGATTTTGTTTCCGTCTAAATCTGCCATCTTCTCTCTCCTCCAAAATATGCGGGTTTAAAGCCGCATTATCAAATTAATCCCGCTCAACAAGCGGTGGTTCACCATTATAAACCTTCCGTCAAGTCAGCGCAAGTAGAGCGCGATTTGCAGAAGCAATTACGAATTCGAAAATTAACCACGAACGGCACGAACCACACGAACAAATTGCGCATAATTCACCTGATTTCTGCCTTGTTTATCACCATTATTCATATCTTTTTTCGTCTTCCATTCGTGTTGTTCGTGAGGTTCGTGGTTGAATTCGGAACTGCTGGATTTGCAGAAACTTGACTCGCGCAACTTAACAACAACGCCTTTTTCAAAGTGAAGGCAGGCGCCTGTGGTGGGCGCGGGCGGCAGCGGGGACAATTTATTTTTCGGGGTAAATTCTAAAGTGATACCTAAAATGCTAACGGGGGGTCTGGGGGGGCACCTCGCCCCCCCAGCGGGGCGTTGCGGGGCGGCGCCCCCCCGAGGGGGTAGCGACGCAAATTTTGGGCGCGGATGGGGAGTCTTCCCCCCCCATATAAAGGAGATTTACCAAACCCCAACCGG